>SSSX01000892.1 GCA_015657735.1 Zoogloeaceae bacterium | reverse complement strand
GTGTAGGTGTTGACCTGGAAGACGTCGCCGAAGGTGCCGGCGGCGGCGTTGTAGGTCCGGCCGAACACGCCCCAGCCGCTGCCGTCGTTGCCGTTCTGATCCTGCCAGACGATGACCAGATCGCCGTTGGCCTGGGCGGCGATCCGCGGCAGTTCCTGATACCCGTTCTGGGCAGTCGTGGTTCCCGGATTGACGCTGACGCGCTGCTCGGCGGTGCCGACCACGCTGCCGGCGTTGTCGTAGCGGGTCAGGTAGATGTCGTGGCTGTTGCCGCCGGCGACATTGGCATCGGACGACCAGACGATCGCATAGCCGCCGCTGTAGCTGGCAAGGGTGCCGTGGTACTGGTTGCCGGCGGTGGTCGGCGTGACGACGAAATTGCTGCCGGCGGTGGTGCCGTCGGCGTTGTAGCGCTGTGCGAAGACGCCCCAGCTGGAGCCGTCGTGGCCGTTGTTGTCCTGCCAGGTGATCACGTAGCCGCCGTTCGACAGGCCGGCCACCTGGGCGTAGCTCTGCTCGTTGGTGGTCAGCGTGTTGACGCGGAACTCGGGGCCGACCGCCTCGCCCGAGGCGTTATAGCGCTGGGCGTAGATGCCCCAGCTCGAGCCGTCCTGGCCGTTCGACTGCCAGGCGACGATATAGCCGCCGTCGGCCAGCGTGCCGATGGCCGGCGTGATCTGGCTGTCGGCCACGAAGCTGTTGACCCGTTCCTCGCCGTAGGCCGTCGGCGCGCCGTCGAGCTCGCGGGTCACGTTGACAACCACGGTGCCGCCGGTTGTCGAGGCGCCGTGGCCGTCTTCGACGCGCACGCCGATCTGGCGGCTGGCCTGCGGGCTGTTGCTGCTGTTGCCGTAAGCGACGTTCTGGACCAGCGCCTCGATGGCGTCGGCGCTCGCCGCGGCGTTGAGCGTCACGCTCAGATTGGCGCCGTTGCCGCCGCCCGCCAGCGTCCCGATGGCCACCCCGCCATACGACACCGTATTGCCGGCGACGCCGATCTGGCCGAAAGCGCTGCCCTGGTTGCGGATCGACAGCTGGTCCTCGGCGCTGCCGCCGCTGGTGTAGAACACCGTGACCACGCCGCCGTTGAAATCGGCGGCGCCGCCCGGCGTGAAGCTGACCGCCGCGTCGAGCACCTGCGGCGTCGCGTTGACGAGGTTCTCGCCGACATTGAGGGTGCCGCCGAAGTCGCCGAGAGCCGGCGCCGCCGGCCGGGCCAGTTCGGCCGCGGTGCCGAAGAGTTGCTGATAGACGCCGGAGTTGGAGCCGTCCTGGTTGTCCGAGCGCCACACGACGACGAAGTTGTCGCTGCCCAGATGGGCCACCGCCGGTTCGTACTGGCCGGCATTGTTCGGCACGGCGTTGACGACCACCTCGCCGGCCGCCGGCGTACCGTCGGCCTGGTACTCGCGTTTGTAAACGTCGTACCAGCTGTTGCCGGCCCCCGCGTATTCGTTGTACCAGGTGACCACGAAGCCGCCGCTCTCCAGCGCCGACACGGCCAGCTGGTACTGGTTGCCGGGGGTGCTTTGGTTGATCAGGAACTCGCCGCCGAGCTTGCTGCCGGCGGCGTCGAAGCGCTGACCGTAAACGCCGACGCCGGAACTGTCGTGGCTGCCGTCGTCGGACCACACGACGACGAAGCCGCCGCCGGTCAGCGTCGCCACGTGGGCGTCGTACTGGTTGGACGAGACGGTCGTGTTGACCAGGAACTCGGCGCCGACCTTGGCCCCCGCCGCATCGAAACGCTGGCCGTAAACGCCGGCGCCGCTGCCGTCCTGGCCATCCGAGCGCCACACGACGACGAAGGAAGCGTCGGCAAAGGTGGCGACGCTGGGTTCGTACTGATAGCCGCCGGTGGTGGTGTTGACTTGGAACTCGGCGCCGTTCGGGCTGCCGTCGTTGTTGTAGCGCTGGGCGTAAATGCCGTAGACGCTGCCGTCCTGGTTGTTGGAGTACCAGCTGGCGATGAAGCCGCCGGCATAGGCCGCGAGGACCGGCTGCGCCTGATCGTAGGTCGTGTAGGTGTTGATCCGGAACTGGGCGCCCTGGGCCGCACCGGCTGCGTCGAAGCGCTGGCCATAGACGCCGTAGCTGCTGCCGTCGCCGTTCTGGTCGGTCCAGGCGATGACGAAGCTGCCGTCCGACAGGCCGACGACGGTCGGCTCGACCTGATTGCCGGCGATCTGCGTATTGACCCGGAACTCGGCCCCGATCGCCGCCCCCGAGCCGTTGTAGCGCTGCGCGTAAATTCCGTCGACAGAGCCATCCTGCCCCCGGGAAACCCACGTCACTACATAACCGCCACCTGAAAGTCCAGCCACCTGCGGGCTGTATTGGTAGTCGTTCGTGAAATAGTTAACGCGCTCTTCACCGTAAACTGCAGCCATGATCGTCCCCTACTCGTTTGGAAAGCCACGGGCTCGAGCCCGCGCAGCCTATTCAGGGGATACATCTGCAAATTTGATGCCTGCAAAAAAAAGTGAGGAAAAACAAGCCCCGGTCAGATTTCCGAATAAAAATTGTAAAAAAACCTGACAGAAGAATGGCGCCGTGAGGGCCACCGCGCCTATGCCGCCAGCACACGCGCCAGCCAATCCTCGATGTCGCGGATTTCGTCGAGGCACAGCGAATGCTCCATCCGGTAGCTGCGCCACGCCAGCGGATACCCGGCGGCCGCCAGAAAGTCCGCCGACCGGCGGCCGAAGTCGTGCGGCACCACCGGGTCGGCCACCCCGTGGGCCATGAAGATCGGCACATCGCGGTTGGCGGCGGCGGCCCCGGCGGCAAAGCGGTCGGCCAGCGGCAGGTAAGTGGACAGCGCCAGCACGCCGGCCAGCCGCTGCGGATGACGCAGCGCGGTGTACAGCGCGATCGCCCCGCCCTGCGAGAAGCCGGCCAGCACGATGCGGCTGTCGGGAATGCCGCGGGCGTTCTCGCGGGCGATCAGCGCCTCGACCTGCGCAGCCGATTCGACCACTCCGGCCGCGTCCTCGCGCCGTCCGGAAAAATCGGTGGTCAGGATGTCGTACCAGGCGCGCATGACGTAGCCGCCATTGATCGTCACCGCACGCTCGGGGGCGTGCGGAAAGACGAAGCGGGTCGGCGGCAGGCGGTCGAGGTCGAGTTCGTCGACCACCGGCTCGAAGTCGTGACCGTCGGCGCCGAGGCCGTGCATCCAGATGACGGCGTGGGTCGGCTGCGGCGCGGTGCTGATTTCGACGGCGGGAAGAAGGGCGGCGGTCATGGCGATTCCTGATCGGGTGGGGTCGCCGGATTGTAGCCGCGACGGGCGGCGCGAAAGCCCCGCGAAGCACCGGATTCTTGCTCCAGATCATGACGCCGGGGCATGGGCGGAGTAAATTTGCATGTTTGATCCGCCCATCGTGCCGAGTCCATGGAAACCACCGCCGCCGACACCCTGATCCGCACCAACCTCGAGTTCCTGCGCCGCCACGCGCCCTTCGACCGCATGGAAGCCGAAGCCATGCGCTTCCTCGGCGAACGGCTGGCGACCGCCTACTATCCGCCCAATTCCCAGATCCTGTCGCCCGACGACGGGCCGCCGAATTACTTCTACATCGTCTATCGCGGCAAGGTGCAGGCCCGCCACGTGGGCGTCGCCCTCACCGAATACACCACGCTGACCCTCGGTCCCGGCGAGGGTTTCCCGATCGGCGCGATCTCGGCCGGGCGTCCGTCGACCAACCTCCACATCGCCGTCGAGGATTGCTACTGCTTCCTGCTGCCGGTGGCCGACTTCCTCCGGCTGCAGGAACTCAGCCCGACCTTCCAGCTGTTCTGCACCCGCTACATCGCCAGCCTGATGAGCCAGTCGCGCGAACAGCTGCAGGCGCAGTTCTCGCAGCGCGCCGCCGAGCAGCAGACGATGACCACCTCGCTGTCCAATCTGGTCAAGAAGGCGCCGGTCTTCGTCGCCCCCGCGCTCGCCACCCGCAGCGCCCTCGAACGGATGGCCGACGCCGGCGTCGGCTGCCTGGCGGTGGCTGGCGAGGACGGCAAGCCGGTCGGCGTGCTCACCCAGAGCGACATCCTGAAGCGCATCGTGCTGCCGGGTTTCGACCTGAGCCGGCCGATCGCCGAGGTGATGACCGCCCCGCCCCACACCCTGAGTGGCACCGCCAGCGCCTACGACGCGGCCCTCGAGATGGCCACCCACGGCGTGCGCCACATTCTGGTCGTCGATAGCGAGGACACCCTCAAGGGCGTGGTGTCGGAGCGCGACCTGTTCGCGCTGCAGCGCATCAGCCTGCGCCAGATCCGTTCCGGCATCGAAAGCGCGGCCGACGTCGCCGCGCTGCAGCGCGCCAGCCGCGACATCCGCCAGCTGGCGCTCAACCTGCTGGCGCAGGGCATCGGCGCCGAACAGCTGACCCAGTTCATCTCCGCCCTCAACGACGCACTGACCCGCCGCATCGTCGAACTCAACCTCGACCGCCACGATCTCTACGGCGTCGAATACGCCTGGCTCGCCTTCGGCTCCGAAGGCCGCCACGAGCAGACGCTATCCACCGACCAGGACAACGGAATCCTCTACGTGCTGCCCGAATGGGCCGACAAGGAACCGCTCAAGCTGCGCCTGCTCGACTTCGCCCGCGACGTGAACAACGATCTCGCCGCCTGCGGCTTCCCGCTGTGCGAAGGCAACATCATGGCCAGCAACCCCGAGCTGTGCCTGACCTTCGACGAATGGCGCGAAAAATTCGGCACCTGGATCCGCGAGCCGCACCCCGAGGCGCTGCTCAATGCCACCATCTTCTTCGACTTCCGGGTCCTGTTCGGCGACGACAAGCTGGCCCACAAGCTGCGCCACTGGCTGCTCGCGCTGACCGGCGGCAACCCCGCCTTCCTCAAGGCGATGGCCACCAACGCCCTCGACGTGGCGCCGCCGCTGGGCAAGATCCGCGATTTCGTCACCGACGACGACCCGCGCCACCCCGGCACCATCGACCTCAAAAAGTTCGGCGCCCGCCTGTTCGTCGATGCCGCCCGCGTGCTGGCCCTGCGCACCGGCGTCGAAGCCACCAGCACCGCCCAGCGCCTGCGCCAGGCCGGCCTGCGGATCGGCATGCCGGCCGAAGAACTGTCGGCGATGGCCGACGGCTTCCACTTCATCCAGCTGCTGCGCCTGCGCCACCAGCACCTCGACACCGACCACGGCGCACCGGGCGACAACCGGGTCAAACCCGACGATCTCAACGAGCTCGACCGCCGCATTCTGAAGGAAGCCTTTCGCCAGGCGCGCAAGATTCAACTCCGACTCAAGCTGGATTATCAGATCTGACGACCATGAACTGGCTCTCCCGATTCCTGCCCGGCGGCGGTCCGGCCCTCAGCGCCGCCCAGCAAAGCGCGCTCGACGCCGTCGCTGCCCAGGCCGCGCCCGACCTCACGCGCGCCCACTATGAAACCCGCTACGCGGTCGTCAATGCCGAAGTCGGCACCGACGGCGGCGCCCCGCGCCTGCTGGCGGTCGGCGCCGTAGCCATCAACCGCGGCCTGGTGCACCCGGCCGACGCCTTCCACGCGCGCCTCGGCGACACCCCGGCCGACGCGCTGATCGGACTGCTGCGCTTCATCGCCCGCGCCCCGGTGGTGGTCTTCAACGCGCAGTTCAACCAGGGCAGCCTCGAACGCGCCTTCGAGCAGCACCTCGGCCGCCTCCCCGAACTCGAATGGCTCGACCTCATGGTGCTGCTGCCCAGCCTGTTCCCCGAGCGCATCGGCGGCCAGGCCCGCATGGACGTCTGGCTGGCAGCCTTCGGCATCGATCGCCTCGGGCACCGCGACGCACTCCTCGACGCGCTCGCCGTCGCCCAGCTGCATCAGGTCGTGCTGACCCGGGCCAGCGCCCAGGGCCTCGCCACCCCCGCCGATCTCCTCGACACCCAGAGCAGCCGCAAGTGGCTGCGGGGGAGTTAGCCCGTCGCCATCCACGCCTCGCGGCACAAGGCCGAAAACCGCAACGCCAGCGGCGACGGATTCTGCCTGAGCAGGATCGCCGCCCCGGCGCTGGCGTCCTCGTCCCCCAGCGGGCGCAGGCGCACGCCCGGCGGCGCCAGCCGCGCCATGCCCGCCGGAATCACCGCGATCCCGAAGCCCGCGCACACCAGATCGAGCATCGAGGTCTTGCGCGAAATCACCGCCGCCAGACGCGGCACAAACCCACGCTGCAGGCACAGGTCGGTGACCCGCCGCGCCAGCCCGCCCCGTTCCCGGTGCACCGCCGACACAAAAGGCTCAGCCGCCAGTTCGGCGAGCAGCACGCTGTCGCGAGCCGCCAACGCGTGATCCGCCGGCATCGCTACCCATAGCCGCTCGTCGGCCAGCGGCACGAACTGAACGGCCGGATCGCGACGCAACACCGGCATCCGCGCCAGCCCCACGTCGGCCCGCCCGGCGGCGATCTCCGCAACCTGAACCTCCGACGACAGCCGATCCAGATCGACCCGCGCAGCCGGCGCCGCCACGCAAAACGACTGCAGGCTCGCCAGCAGCGCCCCGGCGACCGGCAGCGAACTGGAATGCAGCAGCCGCAGCACGCCCGACTCGCCCTGATCGAGCCGGCGCGCATCCTCCGCCGCCGCGCCGAGCAGCGCCTCGACACCGGCGGCGCGCTCCCGGAACAACTCGCCTGCCGGCGTCAGCACCACGCCCCGCGGCTCGCGCACGAACAACGCAAAACCCAGCTCGGCCTCCATCCGGGCGATCTGCCGGCTCAGCGCCGGCTGGGCGACGAACAGCCGGGTCGCCGCGAGCGAGAAGCTGCCAGTCTCGGCAACGGCGAGGAAGTAGCGGATCTGC
>SSSX01000150.1 GCA_015657735.1 Zoogloeaceae bacterium | reverse complement strand
GAGGGCGAGAGCGATCAGCGGAAGTGTGCGTTTCATCGATAGACTCCTTGGGTGGGTGTTGTTGGAAGAAACTTCAATTGCTTGTTCTGGCGGCCAGCGACAGCGCGTAATTTCCGCCCGTTTGGCGAAATCCGAGCCGCGTCAAAAAGCGGTTCATCTTGTCGAGTTCGACGCCGCTGTTGATGCCGACGGAAAGTTCGAAGACCTCCCGGTTCTCGGCCCATGCGCGGAAAGCGGTGAGCAATTTGAATCCGGCGCCACTCATCCGTCTTTCGGGCAGCACGTCGTAATGGATGACGCTGGCGACCCGCAGATCTGAGAAGAAATGCCGCTCCACGCAGCCGATCAGGGCGCCGACGATCCGGGCGGAATCGTCCTCGGCGACGAAGAAGCAGTGGGTTCCGTTGGCGTTCTGGCCGGTCTCGATGACCGCGTGCAGGTTCTGCCCGACACGCTCGGCGTTGTAGTCGTAGGCCGCAAAGCGGGTAAGCGCATGCATGCGGCGCCCGACTTCGATGCAGGCGGGGATGTCGTTCGCGGTGGCAAAGCGGATTTTCATGCGCTTTCAGGCCTTTTCCGGAGTAGGGGGCGTGGGCTGGCGGGCGCGTTCCTCGCTGAGGACGGTGACCCGCTCGCCGAGGAGCACCACTTCGTCCACCTGCAGGTTGCGCGGTAGCGCGTGGGTGATGAAAAGCATGGTGACCTGCCCGCGCAGCTGGTTGATGGTGGCGGCGAAGTGCTCGGCGGTCTGCGGATCGAGGGCGCTGGTCGCCTCGTCGAAGACGAGGATCTTCGGGCGCTTCAACAGCGCCCGGGCGATGGCCAGCCGCTGGCGCTGACCGCCGGAGAGGCCGCTGCCGCGTTCGCCGATTTCGGTCTGGTAGCCGTTCGGCAGCTTCTCGATCACGTCGTGGATCTCGGCCAGTCGGGCGGCGTGGACGATGTGCTCGAAGGTGGCGTGCGGGTTGGCGGCCAGCAGGTTGTCGTAGAGGGTGCCGGCGAAGAGGATGGTTTCCTGGGGCACTACGCCGAAGTAGTGGCGCAGTTCATTGGCCGCAAGGTTCTGGATGTCGGTGCCGTCGATCTTGATGCGTCCGTCGGATGGCGGGTAGAAGCCTTGCAGCAGCTTGGCCAGGGTGCTCTTGCCCGAACCCGATGGCCCCGTGATGGCCACCGTGCTGCCTGGCGACACGCTGAGGTTGAAGTCGCGATAGAGATAGGGGTGTTTTTCGCTGTGCCGGAAGGCCAGCCCTTCGATTGCGATGTGCCCTTTGCCTTCGCTCATCCGGCTCGGCGTGATCGCGTAGGGTTCGGTCGGGGCGTTCATCACGTCGCCGAGCCGTTTGACGGACAGGCTGGCCTGCTGGAACTGCTGCCACAGGCCGACCAGACGCATCATCGGCTGGCTGAGCTTGCCGGCGAACATCTGGAAGGCCACCAGCATGCCGATGGTGAACTCGGTGCTGTTCATCACCGTGTAGGCGCCGATGACCAGGATGAGCAGGCTCATCAGCTGTTCGAGCGTGGTGGCGGCGGTGTTGTAGGAGTTGGCGAGTTGCCGGGTCTGGAACGTGGCGTGCAGGTAATCGGCGAGGTAGTCGGAAAAACGTGCCTTCAGTTGCGGTTCCATCTGCAGGCTTTTCACCGTTTCGAGGCCGGCGATGTACTCGGTGATGAAGGCCTGGTTGCGGGCGCCGAGCAGGAACTGATGATTCAGCTGCGCCTGGAACATCGGTGCGACGATCATGCTCAGGATGACGATGGCGGCGAGGACGGCGAGCGCGACCAGGGTCAGCTTGACGCTGTACCAGAACATGATGCCGACGAAGATGAGCAGGAAGGGCAGGTCGAGCACCAGGGTGATGGCGGCGCTGGCGACGAATTCGCGAATGGCCTCGACGCCGTGCAGGCGGGCGGCGATGACGCCGGTCGGGCGCTTTTCGAAGTAGCGCGGCGGCAACTTGAAGAGATGATCGAACACGGCGGCTGCCAGCACCGCATCGACCCGGTTGCCGGTGTGCAGTACCAGATACTGGCGCACCCAGGTCAGGATGGCCGAGAAGACCATGAACACCGCCATGCCAATGGCGATGACGAAAAGGGTGCTTTCGGTGCGATGAACCACCACCTTGTCGATGATGGTCTGCGTGAATAGCGGCGTACCCAGGCCCAGCAACTGCATGATCAGCGAGGCCAGCAGGACGTCGCGCCACACCTTTTTGTGTTTCAGAAGATCGGGAACGAACCAGCGGAAGCCGAAGCGGGTGGCGCTGCCGACCACATCCGGATCGACCAGCGGCGGGCGCCCCCGGGCGACGAAAAAGACGATGTCGAGATAGCGGCGGGCGAACAGATCGACGAGAAGTTCGACCGGTGTAGTGGTGCCGGCTTCGAAGTACTGGACATGCCCGGCAGAAACCCGGGTCACCAGACCCAGACCGGCGCTCGGCATGGCGGCGGCAGGCGCGGTCGTCGCTTCCTGTTCTGCCGAAGGTGTGGCGGTTTCTTCGTGCGGTGGCGCCAGCAAGGCCAGACACGGCGTGGCGATCTGGCCCAGCGATGAGACGTCGCGCCGCTTGAGCTTGATGCGGAACCCCAGCGCGCGGACGACATGAATCAGGGTGTCGGTGGTGTAGGGCGGCGGAAACTGCCTGAGAACGAGTTCGGCGTCGAAGGGAATGCGGTTGAGCGCACACAGACTTCCGGCG
>SSSX01000020.1 GCA_015657735.1 Zoogloeaceae bacterium | reverse complement strand
GTCGGCAACGCCATCGGCACCCTGTTCATCGAACTCGCCCGCGACGACATGCGCCAGCACCTCGCCAACCTGCCCGACCAGGATCTGGCCTACCTCACCGAAGGCAGCCGCCATTTCGACGACTACGTCGAGGCGGTCGGCTGGGCGCAGGATTTCGCCCGCCACAACCGCGCG
Organism: Zoogloeaceae bacterium; assembly: GCA_015657735.1. Taxonomy (GTDB): domain Bacteria; phylum Pseudomonadota; class Gammaproteobacteria; order Burkholderiales; family Rhodocyclaceae; genus Zoogloea. The sequence continues at coordinate 3,837 of SSSX01000020.1, read as the reverse complement.
CTGATGATGCGCAACGTGATCGCCGCCGCCCGCGGGGTGATCGCCAAACCCTTTGCCGCCGACGTCGAGGCGGTGAACTGCCACCACAACTACGTGCAGCGCGAAACCCATTTCGGGCACGACGTCTACGTCACCCGCAAGGGCGCCGTCGCCGCCCATCGCGGCCAGCTCGGCATCATCCCCGGCTCGATGGGCGCCAAGAGCTACATCGTGCGCGGCCTCGGCAACGAGGAAGCGTTCTGCTCGTGCAGCCACGGCGCCGGCCGCACGATGAGCCGCAGCCAGGCCAGGAAGCGCTTCACGGTCGCCGATCAGCTGCGCGCCACCGCCGGCATCGAGTGCCGCAAGGATGCCGACGTGATCGACGAGATCCCGATGGCCTACAAGGACATCGAGGCCGTGATGGCGGCCCAGTCCGATCTGGTCGAAGTCGTGCACACGCTGCGTCAGGTGGTGTGCGTGAAGGGCTGAGTCCGCGTAGGACAATTCCGACACGCCATTCGGACACGGCCGACGCCGCGCCGCTGCGCCTTCGCCTAAATTGCCGCCTTGCCCTGCTCCCGGCCGCGCCGGGAACCGCAATCCGGGCCCCGCCAGAGGAGAACGCCCATGAAGCGTCGCGTCGCCAGCAAGCCCCGTCGCAAGCCCTGCCGGACGCGCCGCGAAGCGCACTGGAGCGAGTGCATCGACGACGAGATCGACCTGCGCAAGCTCCTCGCCGGCCACCGCCCGGGCAGCGCGTTCCGGCTCCTCGCCAGCGGCCGGCCGCCGGTCCTCAACAGCTGACATCTCGCCAGCGCGGCGGCCGTCCGGCGGCACGGCGCGCCAGGTCTGGCAAACTGGGCGGCATCCCGTCCGCGCGCCCTTCATCATGAGCCCGACCGACACCCCCCGGAGCCGTCCGCTCGACCACCTGGGCAGCAGCCGGCTGTGGCCGTGGCTGCTGCTCGCCCTCGGCTGCCTGCTGGTGCTGTCGCTGCTCGGCCTGGGCCGCCTGCATTCGCAGTTCGGCGTGCAGGCGATGCACTCGGCGCAGGTGTACAAAGAGCAGATCGACCGCCTCGACCGGCTGCTGGCGCTCCAGCTCGACGCCGAAACCAGCGTCCGCGGCTACCTGCTGAGCGGCGCCAAGGCGGTCTACCTCGAACCCTACGACAACAGCCAGCGCGCCCTCGATCCGCTGCTGGCCGCGATGGACCAGGATTTTCCGCCCGGCCACCCCGACCGCGCCGAATTCGACACGCTGATGCAGCGCATCGCCGCCAAGCGCGCGCTGCTCGCCGACACCCTGCACGGCCGCCGCGCGATGGACCCCGGCCCGCCCGGCCAGGGCGGCCCCGGCATGCAGCTGATGGACGGCATCCGCGACGGCATCGCCGACCTGCGCGCCCGGCTCGAAACCCGCAACCGGCAGCTGGTCGACGAATCCATCGCGCGCTTCAACGACATCCGCCACACCGTCACCCTGCTCGCCCTCGGCGCCCTCGGCCTGATCGTCGCGCTGTTCGCGGTGCAGCAGCGCCAGGCCCGCCTGCGGGCGCGCATCGCCGACCTGCTCGAGCACGAGAACGTGGTCCTCGAATCGACCGTCGCCCGGCGCACCCGCGAGCTGTCGGACCTCGCCAGCTACCTCACCGACACCCGCGAGGCCGAGAAGGCGCACCTGGCCCGCGAACTCCACGACGAACTCGGCGCGCTGCTGACCGCCGCCCGGCTGGACGCCGGCTGGCTGCTGCGCAGCCTCGGCAGCGACGTCGGCCCCGACATCCGGGCCCGCTTCCAGCGCCTGATCGACACCATCGGCTCGGGCATCATGCTCAAGCGGCGCATCATCGACGACCTGCGCCCGCCGCTGCTGCAGGGCCTCGGCCTCGTCGAAGCGCTGCGCGCCCTCGCCGACGACCTGCGCGGCGAGTTCGAGCTGGCGCTGCAACTGCCCGACCACGACCTGAGCTGCCCCGAGGAGCAGTCGCTGGCGCTGTTCCGCATCGCCCAGGAAGCCATCACCAACATCCGCAAGTACGCCGACGCGCGGCGCCTCGAACTGGGCCTGACACTCGACGGGCCCGACATCCGGCTGTGGATCGCCGACGACGGCTGCGGCTTCGACCCGGCCAGCCCGCAGCTGCATCGCCACGGTCTGGCCGGCATGCAGCACCGGGTGCAGATGTTCCGCGGCGAATTCACCCTCGATTCGGCCCCCGGCCGGGGCACCCGGGTGGCGGTGCGGATGCCGCTGCGGGTGGCCGACGGCGGCCGCTGACGGCCACGCGGCGTCAGCCCACCATCAAGCCGTGGCGCAGCGCATAGGCGGCCAGTTCGGCGTTGCTGGTCACGGCGAGTTTTTCGAGCAGGCGCGAGCGGTAGGTGCTGACCGTCTTGACGCTCAGGTTGAGGGCCTCGGCGATGCCCGACACCGACTCGCCGCGCGCCAGCCGCAGAAAGACCTGCAGCTCCCGCTCCGACAGGCTCTCGTGCGGCTGCGCGGCCGACACGCCGGCGAGATCGTCGGCCATCAGCTCCGCGGTGCGCGCCGACACGTAACGCCGCCCCTGCGCCACGGTGCGGATCGCGCGGATCAGCTCGTCGCGCTCGCAGTCCTTGCACAGATAGCCGTCGGCGCCGTTGCGGATCATCGGCAGCGCGTAGCGCTCCTCGGGGAAGCCGCTCAGCACCAGCACCTTCAGCGCCGCAAAACGCTGGCGCACCGCGCGCAGCACGTCCACACCGCTCTGGCCGGGCAGCGACAGGTCGAGCAGCAGCACGTCGCAGGGCTGCTCGCGCAGCTTGTGCAGCGCCTCCTCCCCGGAGGCCGCCTCGAAGACGACGCCGAGGCCCAGCTCGTCGGCGAGCATTTCGCGGAACCCGGCCCGCACGATCCGATGGTCATCGACGATGGCCAGACGCAGCATCACATTTCTCCCTTGGCGACCCGCCGATTGTAACGGGCAAGCGGCGACGGCCCGCGCCGCAGGATTAATCCTACACTTCGTCCCGCCATCGTCGGACAGCGCCGGCCAGCGCCGCGGCCTACAGTGGAAGCCTGCCACCCGCCCGGGAGAACCCCCATGCGCGCCGCCACGCCTCCCCCCGCCCGCCGCTTCGCCGCCTCGGCGACTTTTTCCACCTTTGCCGCCTTCGCCGGCAGCCTCGCCCTGGCCTTCGCCGCCGGCGCCGCCACCCCCCACGCGCTGCGTCCGCCGCCGGCAACGGCCGGCGCGCCGGCCATCCACACCACGCCGACCGCCTGGCACACCGATGACCAGTCGGTCGGCCGCGACATCTACTCGCCGCGCGGCACCCCGGTTGGCCGCCTCAGCGCGCTGATCGGCGGCAGCGCCGGACAGGCGCCCTACGCCATCATCGCCACCTACGGCCGCGACGCCGCGGTGGCCGGCGAGATCGCCGTGCCGGCCAGCCGCCTCGACCTGCAGGACGGGCGTCTGGTGCTGTCCGGCGCCCCCCACGAGGCGTCGGCCGACGCCGCCCCGGCGCGCTGGCAGATGTAAGCCGGCAGCGCCCCCAACCCCCGCGTACCGCCCATGCTCACCGCTTCCGCCCCGCTGAACATCGTCGTCGTCGAGGACAACCCGGTCCTGCGCGACCTGCTCGACGGCATGCTCGCAACCGTTCCCGGCATCGCCCTGGCCGGCCACGCCAGCACCGAATCGGCGGCCCTCGCGCTGCTCCGCGAGATCCGCCCGCGGCTGGCCATCGTCGATCTCGAACTGTGCCAGGGCTCGGGCCTCAACGTGCTGCACGCCATCGCCGACGCACCCGACGATTTCGGCGATCCCCACACCGTGGTGTTCTCCAACCACGCCCACCCGGTGATCC
>SSSX01000891.1 GCA_015657735.1 Zoogloeaceae bacterium | reverse complement strand
GCGCTGGACCAGCGAGATCGACGGGCGGCGGGTCTTGACGACGATTTCGACGGCCTGATCGTAGAGCGGATCGGCCTCGCTGCCCTCCCCGCCTTCGCCGCCGCCGAGCAGATCGCCGCTCTCGTCCTCGGGCGACGCCAGAATACCCTCGACGTAGTCGGCCTCGCCGGTCGCCTTGAGGTATTCGACGACCTTGTGCACTTCGTCGTCGGCGACGAAGGCGCCATGCACGCGCACCGGCAGGCCGGTGCCCGGCGCCAGATAGAGCATGTCGCCCATCCCCAGCAGCGCCTCGGCGCCCATCTGGTCGAGGATGGTGCGCGAGTCGATCTTGCTGGACACCTGGAACGCCATGCGGGTCGGGATGTTGGCCTTGATCAGGCCGGTGATCACATCGACGCTCGGGCGCTGGGTGGCGAGGATCAGGTGGATGCCGGCCGCCCGCGCCTTTTGCGCCAGGCGGGCGATGAGTTCCTCGATCTTCTTGCCGACGACCATCATCAGGTCGGCCAGCTCGTCGATGATCACCACCACGTAGGGCAGCTTTTCCAGCGGTTCGGGGCTTTCCGGCGTGATCGAGAACGGGTTCTTCAGCGGCGCGCCGGCCTTGGCGGCGTCCGCCACCGCCTTGTTGAAACCGGCCAGATTGCGCACGCCGACGGCCGACATCAGCTTGTAGCGCTTCTCCATCTCGGCCACGCACCAGTTAAGCGCGTTGGCGGCGTGCTTCATGTCGGTGACGACCGGCGCCAGCAGGTGCGGGATGCCTTCGTAGATCGACAGCTCGAGCATCTTCGGGTCGACCAGGATCAGGCGCACGTCGGACGGCTCGGACTTGTAGAGCAGCGACAGGATCATCGCGTTGATGCCCACCGACTTGCCCGAGCCGGTGGTGCCGGCGACCAGCAGGTGCGGCGTCCTGGCGATGTCGGCGACCACCGGCTGGCCGCCGATGTCCTTGCCCAGCGCCACGGTGAGCGGCGAGTGCATGTCGTGATAGGCCTTCGAGCCGAGGATTTCCGACAGGCGCACGGTCTGGCGCTTGGGGTTGGGCAGTTCGAGCGCCATGCAGGTCTTGCCGGGCACCGTCTCGACGACCCGGATGCTGACCACCGACAGCGCGCGGGCCAGATCCTTGACCAGATTCATCACCTGGCTGCCCTTCACGCCAACCGCCGGCTCGATCTCGAAGCGGGTGATCACCGGCCCCGGATAGGCCGCCAGCACCTTCACCTCGACCCCGAAATCGGCCAGCTTGCGCTCGATCAGGCGCGAGGTGAATTCGAGGGTTTCGGCCGACGGCGGCTCGACATCGTGGGACGGTTCGTCGAGCAGCGCCAGCGGCGGCAGCGCACCGCCCGGCAGTTCGGTGAACAGCGGCGTCTGGCGCTCCTTCTCGACACGGACCGACTTTTCGACCTCGACGATCGCCGGCTCGATGCGCAGCGGAGGCGGCGGCGCCGCTTCTTCCTTCTTGCGCTTGGTCTCGACGACGGCTTCGCGCTTCTGGGCCACCTCGCGGCCGATGCGCCGGTCTTCCAGGGTCTGAAAACCGTTGGTCGAGAACTGCCACAGTTTTTCGAGGCCGGTGCCCAGCGCCTCCGACGCCTCGACCCAGCTCACGCCCGAGAACAGACTCAGCCCGCCGGCGATCAGCGCCAGCAGCAGCAGCGTGCCGCCGGTGAAGCCGAGATACTGGAAGATCAGCGAACCGAGTTCCAGTCCGATGACGCCGCCCGGCTCGAGCGGCAAGGTCGCCCTGACCGAATGGAAGCGCATCGATTCGAGCCCGCTGCTGGCCAGCAGCACGACGACGAAACCGACAAAGACGATGAACAGCGAGCGGCGGTCGGCCCCGAAGGCCCGCTGCAGGCGCCGGAACCCGACCGCCAGGCCGACACCGAGAAACGCCACCCACCACCACGCCGACAGCCCGAACAGATACAGCAGCAGATCCGACAGCCAGGCGCCGAAGCGCCCGCCCGGGTTGCTGACCCGCTCGACCTGCACCGCATGCGACCAGCCCGGGTCGGCCTTCGAGTAACCGAACAGGATCATCGCGACGTAGCAGGCCAGTACGCCGAGGAGCAGCCAGCGGGCCTCCTGCAGCAGGCTGGCAATTTTTTCCGGCAGCGGAAGCGGGCGGGTGGAAGGACGATTGAGCATGACTTGGCGTTACGGGGGCGTTGCGACGGGGGCCTGCAAAAAGCAAAAGCGCGGTGCAGCACCGCGCTTTCGATTATAAACCAGGGTCTCTGGTTGGCCCCTCCTCGTCACCGTTCGAATGGGTAAGGAAGGATTTCCGGACCAGTCACAAGTCGTAGATTTTTTCCCGCAGGATCACGCCACCGTCGGTTTCCTCGATCAGGCCGCGCAGACCCAGATCCTTCATGACCCGGCTGACCATCTCGCGGGAGGCGCCGATCATCTTGGCGATGTCCTGCTTGGAAATCTTCTTCTTGACCACCTTGAGGCCATCGACCTCCTCGGACATCTCGAGGAGCAGACGCGCCACGCGGCCGTAGACATCCATCAGCGCGAGGCTTTCGATCTTGCGGTCGGCGTCGCGCAGGCGGCGCGTGAGGTTGCACATCACGTGCCAGCACAATTCGAAGTTTTCCTGCATCAGGCGCTTGAAGTCGGTCTTGGCGATCGTCACCAGATCGGACGGCGACACCGCCACGACCGACGCCGAACGCGGGCTGTCGTCGAGCACGCCCATCTCGCCGAACATCTCGCCCTGGCCGAGAATGGTGAGGATCACCTCACGACCGTCCTCGTCGCTGACCATGACCTTCAGGTTGCCGGTGAGGACGAAATAGACGAAATCGGTGCGATCGCCTTCATGCACCACCGCGGAGCCCCGCGGAACCCGTCGCATCATCGCGCAGCGCGCAACGGAAGCCAGCCGGTCATCGCCCAGACCCTGGAAGATGGGGAAAGTACGCAGGGCAATCGTGGACACGGAGCTGGTAACGGTCATAGGGCCTCTCCTGAGCAAGGGCTGATTATTTCTTGTGGCGGCGTGACAGATTTGTCATGAGCTAACAACGGACGATTATAAAGCAAACTTGAGGAACTCCGGACGGGACGGGGCAATGCCGGCCGATATTCGCCGGCCCGGCGCCATTTCGGCGGCAGGCGGAAGCGCCGCGCCTTATAATCGCGCCTTTGCCGCTTCACCGCCTTTCAGAATCGGAGAGACCCACCGCGATGACCACCCGCCACATCAAGCTGCTCATCCTCGGTTCCGGCCCTGCCGGCTACAGCGCTGCGGTCTATGCCGCCCGCGCCAACCTGAACCCCGTGCTCATCACCGGCATCGCCCAGGGCGGCCAGCTGATGACCACCACCGAAGTCGACAACTGGCCGGCCGACGCCGACGGCGTGCAGGGCCCCGAGCTGATGGCGCGCTTCGAGAAGCATGCGCTGCGCTTCAACACCGAGATGATCTTCGATCACATCCACACCACGCACCTGGCCGAAAAGCCGATCCGTCTGGTGGGCGACGCAGGCGAATACACCTGCGACGCGCTGATCATCGCCACCGGCGCCAGCGCCCAGTATCTCGGCCTGCCGTCCGAAGAGGCCTTCTCGGGCAAGGGCGTGTCGGCCTGCGCCACCTGCGACGGTTTCTTCTACCGCAACCAGGAAGTCTCGGTGATCGGCGGCGGCAACACGGCTGTCGAGGAGGCGCTCTACCTCGCCAACATCGCCAGCAAGGTCACCCTGGTGCACCGCCGCGACAAGTTCAAGGCCGAGCGTATCCTGGTGGATAAGGTCATGGAAAAGGTCGCCGCCGGCAAGATCATCCTCGAGCTCGACTCCACCCTCGAGGAAGTCCTGGGCGACAACACCGGCGTCACCGGCATGCGCATCAAGAACGTCAAGACCGGCACCACCAAGGACATCGCCCTGAAGGGTGTGTTCATCGCCATCGGCCACAAGCCCAACACCGACATCTTCGAAGGCCAGCTCGAGATGGAAGGCGGCTACATCGTCACCCAGGGCGGCCGTCACGGCAACGCCACCGCCACCAGCGTGGCGGGCGTGTTCGCGGCCGGCGACGTGCAGGACCATATCTATCGTCAGGCCGTCACCAGCGCCGGCACCGGCTGCATGGCCGCCCTCGACGCAGAGCGCTACCTGGACAGCCTCGGCCTGGCTGGCTGAGCCTTTCCGGCGCACACAGGCGGACCGGGATTCCCGGTCCGTTTTCATTCACCCCCACGCATCGCAAGCCATGGGCAAGGACAAGCACGGCAAGGGCCTGGAGGCTCTCAAGACCCTGAAGAATCGCGTTCCGGCGGCTGCCCCCTCACGCCCCAGGATTGTCGTGCCCGCCGCCCCGGCCGAACCCGACGACGCCACCCTGTTCCGCCGCGAGGTGGGACGCATCCAGCCCCTCAGGGCTGACGACCACGCCGACCTCGCCCGCCCCAGGCCGGCGCCGCTGCCCCGCCCGAAAACCATCGAGCCCGAACCCGAGGCCCCGCGGCGCCCGGTGCGGATCGACGAGAACGACCCGGTCGCGGTGTTCCGCGCCGCCCTCGGCGACATCACCCCCATCAAGGACTTCCACCGGGTCGACCTCAGCGCCCAGCGCCAGCAGGCCAGCGGCCAGATCCGCGCCCTGAACCAGTTCGAGCCCCCCGCTGCCCGCGTCGACGCCGAGCGCCTGCACGACCCCGCGGCCCTGTTCCGCCACGTCGCCGGCGAGGTCGCCCCGCTCAAGGACCGCAACCTGGCCGACCTCGAACGCCCGCTGCCCGCACCCCTGCCCCGCAAGCGCGAGGAAGACGAGCGCGAGGTGCTGCGCGAAGCCCTCGAAAGCCCGCTCACCTTCGAAGACCGCCTCGACACCGGCGACGAAGCCGCCTACCTGCGGGTCGGGCTGCCCCGCCGGGTGCTCACCGACCTGCGCCGCGGGCGCTGGGTGGTGCAGGGCGAACTCGACCTCCACGGCCTCACCCGCGACGAGGCCCGCAGCAGCCTGGCGCATTTCATCGCCCTGTCCCTCCAGCAGGGCCGCCGCTGCCTGCGCGTGATCCACGGCAAAGGCAACGGCTCGCCGGGCCGCCTGCCGGTGCTCAAGCACCTCTCCCGCGGCTGGCTGGCCCAGCGCGAGGACATCCTCGCCTTCTGCCAGGCCCGCCCCCACGACGGCGGCGAGGGCGCACTGCTGGTGCTGCTCCAGGCCGCCAGCTCCGCCCGGCCCTGAGTCCGCCGGCGCCGGCTCCCGGCGCCCCGCCCTGCACGGCGGGCGACATTCTTGCCCCCGGTCAATTTTTTTCGGCCGGCACCGGCTTATTGTCCGCTGCGACAGATTGTCGCAGGGGCAAAGTGTCGCAGCCCGACCACCTTACCCCTGCCTCGTCTTGGAACGCCGCTGCACAAAGCGGCATGGACGCTTTCGGCCCAGGGATAAGGGAGAGCACTAATGAGCAACGAAGACATCAAGCATGACGACCAGAACCTCGTTCCGGGCCGTCGCAAGTTCCTGAACACCGCCGCGCTGGCTGGCCTCGCCGGCGCGGGCCTGTCCGTCGGCCTGTCGTCCTGCAAGCAGGAAGCCGCGCCGCCCGCCGCCGCGCCTGCGGGCGCCCCCGCGGCGCCTGCTGCCGCCCACGGCGCCGCCGGCGAACTGAACCTGCATCCGGCCCCGGGTCAGCTCGACACCTACTACGGCGTGTGGTCCGGCGGCCACTCGGGCGAGGTGCGCGTCCTCGGCCTGCCCTCCGGGCGCGAGATCAAGCGCGTGCCGACCTTCAACATCGACTGCATGAGCGGCTGGGGCATCACCAACGAGTCGAAGGCCATCATTGGCACCAAGGCCGACGGCAACCTCAAGTACAAGACCGGCGACACCCACCACATCCACGGTTCTTACACCGACGGCACCTACGATGGGAAGTTCTACTGGGTGAACGACAAGATCCACGGCCGCATCGCACGGATTCGCGGGGACATCTTCGAGTGCGACAAGATCACCGAGATCCCCAACATCCAGGGCTTCCACGGCATCTTCCCGGACAAGCGCGACCCGGTCGACCAGGCCATCAACCACACCACCCGCGTCTTCTGTGGCAACGAGTTCCACATCCCGCACCCCAACGACGGCCGTGACGCGGACGACCCGACCAAGTACAAGACGCTGTTCACCTGCGTCGATGCCGAGACCATGGAAGTGCGCTGGCAGTGCCGCGTCGACGGCAACATGGACCTCGTCGCCACCTCCTACAACGGCCGCCTGGCCGCGGCCAACCAGTACAACGTCGAAGGCGGCGCCAAGTACGAGGACATGATGTCCGCCGAGAAGGACGCCTGCGTGTTCTTCGACGTGGGCCGCATCGAGAAGGCCATCAAGGACGGCAAGTTCACCACCATCGGCGACAGCAAGGTGCCGGTGGTCGATGGCACCAAGGAAGCCAACAAGGACCCGAAGACCGCCCTCACCTGCTACGTGCCGGTTCCCAAGAACCCCCACGGCGTGAACGCCAGCCCGGACGGCAAGTACTTCATCTGCTCCGGCAAGCTGTCGCCCACCGCCACGGTGATCGAGCTGGCGAAGGTCGAGGAGTTTCTCGACGGCAAGCTGGACGACCTCAACAAGAGCATCGCCGCCGAAGTCGAGATCGGCCTCGGCCCCCTGCACACCACCTACGACGGCCGCGGCAACGCCTTCACCACGCTGTTCCTCGACAGCCAGATCGTCAAATGGAACATCGACGCCGCAATCAAGTTCCACGCCGGCGACAAGAACGTCAAGTACGTGGTGGACCGCATCGACGTGCATTACCAGCCGGGCCACATCAGTGCCGACATGGGTGAAACCAAGGAAGCCGGCGGCCAGTTTCTGGCGGTGGGCTGCAAGTTCTCGAAGGACCGCTTCCTGCCGGTCGGCCCGCTACACCCCGAAAACGAACAGCTCATCGACATCCGTGGCGAGAAGATGAAGATGCTGGCCGACCACCCGGTCTACCCCGAGCCCCACGACTTCATCATCGTCAAGCGCGAGAAGGTGAAGACCAGGCAGGTCTTCAACGTCGATGACTTCCCCAACGCCGTCAAGGACGCCAAGGATTCCGGCGTCTTCCGCGAGGGCAACAAGGTCACCGTCAAGCTGGTCTCCCAGGCCCCGGCCTACAGCCTGCGCGACTTCAAGCTCAAGAAGGGCGACGAGGTCACGATCATCCTGACCAACCTCGACAAGGTTGAAGACCTCACCCACGGCTTTGCGATTCCGAAGTACGACATCAACTTCATCGTGAATCCCCAGGAAACCAAGTCGGTCACCTTCAAGGCCGACAAGCCGGGCATCTACTGGTGCTACTGCACGCACTTCTGCCATGCGCTGCACCTCGAAATGCGGACGCGGATGATCGTCGAGAAGTAAATCGCACAGGTTCCTTATCGAAGCTGCACCTTGAGGGAGGCGTTCGCGCCTCCCTTTTTTGTCCACGCGCCGGCGCGCCTGCGGCAAATTGACTCAGCTTAAGGCGCCGGCCGGTCCCGACCATCAGAATCCACGAACATACTGATCGACGGAGTCTTCCGATGTTCTCCCTGCGCCGTGCGCTCACCGCCCTGGCCTCGGGCCTGGCTTCCGCCCTCCTCGCCGGCAGCGCGATGGCCGACACCTACGAGGTCAAGCTGCCGCCCGAACTCGCCTCCTCGCCGAAGATGTGCGACTTCGCGCCCTGCAAGGACGTCATGCCCGGCGCCACCTCGTTTTCCGAGCGCAAGGGCCAGCCGCCCTACGTCGAAGCCTACGCCGACGAAGGCGGCCAGAAGAAGCTGGTGGGCTACGTGATGCTGTCCACCGACATCACCGACATCCCGGCCTACTCCGGCAAGCCGGTGGTGACGCTGATCGGCATGGACAGCGCCGGCCGGTTCACCGGCGTGAAGATCCTCAAGCACTCCGAACCGATCCTGCTGCTCGGCATCCCCGAGTCGGCGCTGATCAAGTTCAACAACCAGTACCTCGGCAAGTTCGTCGGCGACAACATCGAAATCGGCAAGTCGCGCCCCGAGGAAAACCTCATCGGGCTGGACGCCATCACCGGCGCCACCGTCACCGTCATCGCCCAGAACCAGGTGATGATGACCTCCGGCGGCGAAGTGGCCAAACAGGTCGGCATCCTCAAGCCGGTGATCCGGCCGCAGGCCAAGTTTCCGCCCGCCGGCGCCGCGCCGAGCTGGGCGCAGCTGGTCGAGGACGGCAGCGTCCAGCGCCTCACCGTCAAGCCCGAGGAAGTCGGACTGAAGAGCGACGGCCGGCCCTACATGGACCTGTGGTTCGGCTACCTCAACCAGCCCACCGTCGGCCAGGCCATTCTCGGCAAGGACGGCTACGCCAGCCTGATGGCCCGGCTGAAGGACGGCGAGCACGCCATCTTTATCGTCAAGACGGCCGGCATGGACTCGTTCAAGGGTTCCGGCTTCGTGCGCGGCGGCATCTACGACCGCGTGCAGGTG
>SSSX01000890.1 GCA_015657735.1 Zoogloeaceae bacterium | reverse complement strand
TGAAGGCATTCAAGGGCCGAAGCGGACAACGCATCAACAAGAAACGGTCGCAGACCGGTCCCCTCTGGCAAAAAGCCTTCCACGACAGGGCGGTGCGTCAGGAGGACGATCTGCCGGCGATCGCCCGTTACATCGTCGCCAACCCGCTGCGTGCCGGGCTGGTGCAAAGAATCGGGGATTACCCCCACTGGGACGCCATCTGGCTGTAGGGGCGAATTCATTCGCCCTGGTCCGCCGATCAAAGTCCGCGGGCGAACAAGTTCGCCCCCACGAACATCACAGGAGACAACCATGATCCTCACCCAAGAACACGAAATGATCCGCGACTCCCTGCGCGCCTTTGCCCAGGAGCGCCTTGCCCCCTTCGCGGCCGAGTGGGACAAGCACCACACCTTTCCAGCCCAGGCCCTGAAGGAACTCGGCGAGCTCGGCGCGATGGGCATGGTGGTGCCCGAGGAATGGGGCGGCGCCGGCATGGACTACATGAGCCTGGTGCTGGCCCTTGAGGAAATCTCCGCCGGCGACGGCGCCACCTCGACCATCGTCAGCGTGCAGAACTCGCTGCCCTGTGGCATCACGATGAAATACGGCACCGACGCCCAGAAGGAAGAATGGCTCAAGCCGCTGGCGCGCGGCGAGAAGCTCGGCTGCTTCTGCCTCACCGAGCCGCACACCGGCTCCGACGCCGCGGCGATCACCACCCGCGCCGACCGCGACGGCGACAGCTTCATCCTCAACGGCGTCAAGCAGTTCATCACCACCGGCAAGTACGCCCACATGGCCATCGTCTTCGCCGTCACCGACAAGAGCGCCGGCAAGAAGGGCATCTCGTGCTTCCTCGTCCCCACCGACACGCCGGGCTTCATCGTCGGCCGCACCGAAGACAAGATGGGCCAGCACGCCTCCGACACCGTGCAGATCATCCTCGAGGACTGCCGCGTGCCCGCCTCGGCGCTGCTCGGCAAGGAAGGCGAAGGCTACAAGATCGCCCTCTCCAACCTCGAAGCCGGCCGCATCGGCATCTCCGCGCAGTGCATCGGCATGGCCCGTGCCGCCTATGAAGCCGCCGTCCGCTACGCCAAGGAGCGCGTCACCTTCGGCCAGCCGATCATCGAACACCAGGCGGTCAACTTCCGCCTCGCCGACATGGCCACCCTGCTCGACGCCGCGCGTCTGCTGGTGTGGCGCGCCGCCACCCTGAAGGACGCCGGCAAGCCGTGCCTGAAGGAAGCCTCGATGGCCAAGATGTTCGCCTCCGAAGCCGCCGAGAAGATCGCCTCCGACGCCATCCAGATCCACGGCGGCGTGGGCTACACCAGCGACTTCCCGGTCGAACGCATCTACCGCGACGTGCGCATCTGCCAGATTTACGAAGGCGCCAACGACATCCAGCGCATGGTCATCGGCCGCGCCATCGCCGCCGAGTAACGCAAACCGCCCGTCGGGGCGAATGAATTGGCGATGTCCCCGTTATCTGTGGAAACGCGCTCAATCGGTGATGCGCTGTAGGGGCGAACTTGTTCGCCCGCCGGGGAGGAACCAGGGACCAACCCTGATTTGGCCGGCGGTTGGGCGAATGAATTCGCCCCTACGGCCGATGCCTGCGATGCGGGTCAAACGCGTGCTTCAGAAGACGCCACAGCCAACGGGGACAGCGCCAATGAATTCGCCCCTGCGCGCCCACCCAGAACATCCCACGGAGGAGACGCCATGGGTCCGCTTCACGGTCTCAAGATTGTCGAGTTTGCCGCCCTCGGCCCGGCCCCGATGGGCGCCATGATCCTCGCCGACCTGGGCGCCGAAGTCGTGCGCATCGAGCGCAAGCTGGCGCCCGGCGCCAAACCGGCGTCGGAGCTTTTCGATCCGGCGCTCGACATCCTCAACCGCAGCCGCCGCGTCGTCACGCTCGATCTGAAGAAACCCGAAGGCCTCGCCGCCGCCCGCCAGCTGATCGCCGGCGCCGACGGACTGGTCGAGGGCTTCCGCCCCGGCGTGATGGAACGCCTCGGCCTCGGGCCCGACGCCTGCCTCGCCGCCAATCCGCGTCTCGTCTATGGCCGCATGACCGGCTGGGGCCAGAGCGGCCCGCTGGCCCACGCCGCCGGCCACGACATCAACTACCTGTCGCTGTCGGGCGCGCTGCATTCAATCGGCGAGCCCGGCGGCAAACCGGTGGTGCCGCTCAATCTGGTCGCCGACTGCGGCGGCGGCGCGATGCTGCTGGTGGTCGGCATCCTCGCCGCGCTGCTCGAAGCGCGCGGCTCCGGCCGCGGCCAGGTCGTCGATGCGGCGATGACCGACGGCTCGGCGCTATTGATGACGATGATGTACACCCTCAAGGCGATGGGCGAATGGACCCCGCAGCGCGGCAGCAATCTGCTCGACGGCGGCGCCCATTTCTACGACACCTACCGCTGCGCCGACGGCAAATACATTTCCGTCGGCCCCATCGAACCGCAGTTTTATGCGCTGTTTCTGGACAAGGCCGGCATCGCCGACCCGGACTTCGCCCTGCAATGGGAACGCGCCCGCTGGCCCGAACTGAAAACCCGCCTCGCCGCCCATCTGCAGACCCGCACGCGCGACGCGTGGTGCGCGCTCCTCGAAGGCAGCGACGCCTGCGTGGCCCCCGTGCTGGACATGGACGAAGCGCCCGAACATCCGCACAATCGGGCCCGCGCCACTTTCGTCGAGGTCGGCGGCGTGATCCAGCCGGCCCCGGCCCCGCGCTTCAGCCGCAGCGTGCCGGATACGCCGCGGCGGCCGGCGGTCGGCGTCAGCGGCGAAGACGTCCTCGCCGACTGGGGTTTCAGCCCGGCCGCAATCGACGACCTGCGCCAGGCCGGCGCCATTTAGAATTCAGCACTGCAGTCACACAACGATACGACCGGAGGACACATGGAATACCAGAACATCATCGTCGAGACCCGCGGCAAGGTCGGCCTCATCACCCTCAACCGCCCCAAGGCCCTCAACGCCCTCAACGATGGCCTCGTCGATGAAATCGGCGTCGCGCTCAATGGCTTCGAAGCCGACGAGAACATCGGCTGCGTGGTCATCACCGGCTCTGAAAAAGCCTTCGCCGCCGGCGCCGACATCGGCGCGATGGCCAACTTCAGCTATATGGACGCCTACAAGGGCGACTACATCACCCGCAACTGGGAACGCCTCAAGACCTTCCGCAAGCCGGTGATCGCCGCGGTGGCCGGCTTTGCGCTGGGCGGCGGCTGCGAGATGGCGATGAGCTGCGACATGATCTTCGCCGCCGACACCGCCCGCTTCGGCCAGCCCGAAATCAAGCTCGGCACCATGCCCGGCGCCGGCGGCACCCAGCGCCTGCCCCGCGCCGTCGGCAAGGCCAAGGCCATGGACCTGTGCCTCACCGCCCGCATGATGGATGCCACCGAAGCCGAACGCGCCGGCCTCGTCGCCCGCGTCGTGCCGGCCGACAAGCTTCTCGACGAAGCCCTCACCGCCGCCGCCACCATCGCCAGTTTCTCGCTGCCGGTCGTGCTGATGATCAAGGAATCCATCAACCGCGCCTACGAATCCGGCCTCAACGAAGGCCTGCTCTTCGAACGGCGCGTCTTCCATTCCACCTTCGCCCTCGACGACCAGAAAGAAGGCATGGCCGCCTTCGTCGAAAAGCGCAAGGCGGAATTCAAGAACCAGTAATCGCCGGTTCTGCCGCAGGAACGAAGGGGCCGACACGGCCCCTTTCTCTTTGGCGATGTCACCGTTATCGGTGGAAACGCGCTCAATCTGTGCTGTAGGGGCGAACTTGTTCGCCCGCCGGGGAAGAAGCGGGGACAAACCCTGATTTGGCTGGCTTGGGCGAATGAATTCGCCCCTACGGCCGGTGCCCGCGACGGCTTACTGCCGGGACCATTTTTTGATATCAAAAACTCCTTGCGCGATATCAAAAATTCCTTCGCGCATCTCGCAAATTCCCGTCGACACATCACAATAACCCGGCGAGTCATCGATCAAACCCTGCGTGATGTGTTGCGAACCCTGCGCGATGTGTAGCAAACCCTGCGAGACATGCAAAAAACCCGGCGAGATGTGCGGCACATCCGGCCAGGCATCAAAAACAATCGGCGAGACAACAAATAAGTTCCGGCCGATGTGATTCCGGCCCGGCTACATGTGTTGAAACATGTTTCGCATGTGATTGCGGATTGGCCACACATCATTCCGGGTCTGCCGCATGTGATTCCAACCCCGCCACACGTGATTTCGACCTTGCCGCACATCGTTCGGGTTTTTTGCGATGACATTCCGGATGCGCCGCATGTGACGCAACATCCGCCAGTCATCCCGGATTGTCCGGCTGGGGTGTAGCAGTTCCTGCCTGTCGTCCCGCAGCATTTGCGCGCGGTATCGAAATCCTTGTCCGCTGTGCTCCACGGATCGCCCGGCATCCCTTGGCAGATTTCCGATGACCGCCAGCCGGCCTCTCAAACCTGTCGAGCGCCGCGGGAAAGCGCTCCGTCAGTGGTATTTGCCGCCGATTCTCGCAACCCCCAGCGCGGTCGCCGCCCGGGCGAC
>SSSX01000149.1 GCA_015657735.1 Zoogloeaceae bacterium | reverse complement strand
CGACGCGGTGGGCGTCAAGACCATCGCCGGCGTGCTGCGCAACCTCGGCCAGTTCTACGGCGAAGACCGCTACCGCGTCTCGCCGCTGATCCAGCAATCGGTTTTTGCCGGAAAGGCCATCCATGACCGCTAAGCATCCCGGCGCCGCCGACGCCCAGGCGCTGGCCGAAGCCGTCGCCGAAACCATGTGGGGGCGCGACCGTGCCGCCAACGCCCTCGGCATCCGTATCGAAAGCGTCGGCCCCGGCCGTTCGCAGCTGTCGATGCCGGTGCGCGGCGACATGGTCAATGGTCACCACATCTGCCACGGCGGGCTGATCTTTGCGCTCGCCGACACGGCCTTCGCCTACGCCTGCAACAGCTATAACAAGAACACCGTCGCCTCTGCCTGCCACATCGATTTCCTGGCGCCCGGCATGGAGAACGACACCCTCGACGCCGAAGCGGTCGAGCGCTCCCAGTCCGGCCGGACGGGGGTCTACGACGTCACGGTGACGAGCCGCCAGTCCGGCAAGACCATCGCCCTGTTTCGCGGCAAGAGCTACCGCATCAACGGCGAAGTCATCGCGGGCCTGGCCGACGCCCCGAACAACTGACACAACACGATCGAAGAGACGAGGAGAGACCCCATGACAGCCAAGCACCCGCAGCCCGGTGAACTGGACCCCATCGAAACCGCCAGCCGCGACGAGATTTCGGCGCTGCAACTCGAACGCCTGAAGTGGTCGGTCCGCCACTGCTACGACAACGTCGAACCCTACCGTCAGCGCTGCCAGGAAAAGGGCGTCCACCCGGACGACCTGAAGTCCCTGGCCGACCTCGGCAAGTTCCCGTTCATGACCAAGACCGATCTGCGCGACCACTACCCGTTCGGCCTCTTCGCCGTGCCGCGCCAGAAAGTGGCCCGCCTGCACGCATCGTCCGGCACCACCGGCAAGTCGGTCGTCGTCGGCTACACCAAGAACGACCTCGACAACTGGGCCAACGTCGTCGCCCGCTCGATCCGCGCGGCCGGCGGCCGGCCCGGCGACATGGTGCACGTGGCCTACGGCTACGGCATGTTCACCGGCGGCCTCGGTGCCCACGGCGGCGCCGAGCGTCTGGGCTGCACCGTCGTGCCGATGTCCGGCGGTCAGACCGAGAAGCAGGTCCAGCAGATCATGGACTTCAAGCCGGAAGTGATCATGGTCACGCCGTCCTATTCGCTGGTGATCGCCGAGGAGTTCGAGCGCCTCGGCATCGCCCCGGACGACATCTCCCTCAAGATCGGCATCTTCGGCGCTGAGCCGTGGGGGCAGGGCATGCGCGCCGAGATCGAGCGCAAGCTCGGCATCGACGCCATCGACATCTACGGCCTGACCGAAGTCATGGGCCCCGGCGTGGCCTGCGAATGCATCGAGACCAAGGACGGCCCGGTGATCT
>SSSX01000889.1 GCA_015657735.1 Zoogloeaceae bacterium | reverse complement strand
CCGCAATCCCAGGCCGCCGCCAAGGCGCTGATCCGCGCCGTCGCCGATCGGCCGGTTTCCGACGCCGTCGTCGAAGACACCGCGCGCCGCATCGCCACGCTGCGCGCCACCCCCGAAGCGAAGGAAGGGCTCGCCGCCTTCCTCGACAAGCGCCCGGCGGCGTGGGTGCCGGCCTGAGCCTGGAGGGGCGAATTCATTCGCCCGCTTCTTCGTTGATCCACCACCGGCCGGGCGAATGAATTCGCCCCCTGCAAGAAACTGGGAGACAGCATGTTCAACAAGATCCTGATCGCCAACCGCGGGGAGATCGCCTGCCGGGTCATCAAGACCGCCCGCCGCCTCGGCATCAAGACGGTGGCGGTGTATTCCGAGGCCGACGCCGGCGCGCGCCACGTGCGCCTCGCCGACGAAGCAGTGCTGATCGGCCCGGCGGCGGCGCGGGAAAGCTATCTGGTGATCGACAAGATCATCGCCGCGGCCAAACAGACCGGGGCCGAAGCAATCCACCCGGGTTATGGCTTCCTGTCTGAGAACGAGGATTTCTGCCACGCCTGCGAGGCCGCCGGCATCGTCTTCATCGGCCCGCCGGTGTCGGCGATCCGCGCCATGGGCTCCAAGTCCGAGGCCAAGAAGCTGATGGAAAAGGCCGGCGTGCCGCTGACCCCCGGCTACCACGGCGACCACCAGGAGCCTGGCTTCCTCAACGTGCAGGCCGACGTGATCGGCTACCCGGTGCTGATCAAGGCCGCCGCCGGCGGCGGTGGCAAGGGCATGCGGCTGGTCGAGCGGGGTGAGGATTTCATCGACGCGCTGGCCTCGTGCAAGCGCGAGGCCGCCTCCAGTTTCGGCGACGACCACGTGCTGGTCGAGAAATACCTGACCCGCCCGCGCCACATCGAGATCCAGGTTTTCGGCGACAGCTTCGGCAATGTCGTCTATCTGTTCGAGCGGGACTGTTCCGTGCAGCGCCGCCACCAGAAGGTGCTCGAAGAAGCGCCGGCGCCCGGCATGACCGCCGAGCGACGTGCCGCGATGGGCAAGGCGGCCGTCGATGCGGCGAAGGCCGTCGGCTACGTCGGTGCCGGCACCGTCGAGTTCATCGCCAACCAGGACGGTAGCTTCTACTTCATGGAGATGAACACCCGCCTGCAGGTGGAGCACCCGGTCACCGAGATGATCACCGGGCTCGACCTCGTCGAGTGGCAGCTTCGCGTGGCGTCCGGCGAGCCATTGCCGCTGGCCCAGGAACAGCTGGCGATCAACGGCCACGCGCTGGAGGCGCGCATCTACGCCGAAGACCCGGCGAAGGGCTTCCTGCCCTCGACCGGCCGCCTGCTGCACCTCGCGCCGCCCGACGAAGGCATGCACGTG
>SSSX01000888.1 GCA_015657735.1 Zoogloeaceae bacterium | reverse complement strand
GATGATCCAGGAATCCGAATTCGACAGTCTCGTTCCCGGCCTGCCGTGCAGCCGCCGGACCTTCGTCGGCGCGTCGCTGGCGGCCGGGTTTGCGCTGGCCGTGCAGCCGGCGCTCGGGCAGAGCGTGATCCGTACGCCGGCCGACGGTCTGCTGGCCGGCAAGGTGGCCGTGCTGGCGCCGGACGGCGTCGCGGTGAGCGCCTATCGCGCGCAGCCCGCCGGCCGCGGGCCGTTCCCGACGGTGCTGGTGGTGCAGGAAATCTTCGGCGTTCACGAACATATCCGCGATGTCTGCCGGCGGCTGGCGGGCCAGGGTTACCAGGCCATCGCGCCGGAGCTCTACCAGCGTCAGGGCGACCCGGCCGGCGTCGACAGCGTGTCCGACCTGCTGGCGAAGATCGTCAGCAAGGTGCCGGATGCGCAGGTGATGGGCGATCTGGACGCCTGTGCGGCGTGGGCCGCGGACAACGGCGGCGACCCGGCGCGCCTCGGCATCACGGGTTTCTGCTGGGGCGGGCGGATCGTGTGGCTGTATGCCGCCCACAACCCGCGGCTGAAGGCCGGCGTCGCGTGGTACGGCCGCCTGACCGGCGTGGCGAGTGCGCTGACGCCGAAACACCCGCTCGATCTGGTGGCCGAGATCAAGGCGCCGGTGCTCGGGCTTTACGGTGCCAAGGATCAGGGCATCCCGGTGTCGGACGTGGACGACATGCGCGCCGATCTGGCACGGGCCGGCAAGCGGGCCGAGTTCGTCGTCTATCCGGAGGCCGGCCATGCTTTCCACGCCGACTACCGGCCGAGCTACCGGGCCGCCGAGGCGGCCGACGGCTGGTCGCGCCTGCTGGCGTGGTTCAAGGCCAACGGGGTGTGAGCCGGGTGTGACGCGTCAGGCCGCCCGGCCCGGCGCGGCGGCCCGACCCAGCAGTTGCCCGATCTGCGCGGCCGGCTGCGGTGCGGCGAACAGAAAACCCTGCATCTTGCTGCAGCCGGCCTGGCGCAGGAAATCGCGCTCCGCTTCCGCCTCGACGCCCTCGGCGATCACGTCGAGGCCGAGATTGCGCGCCAGCGCGACGATGGCGGTGGTGATGCCGGCGTCGTCGGCGTTGTGCTGCACGCCGTGCACGAAGCTCCGGTCGATCTTCAGCGTGCCGATCGGCAGGCGCGTGAGGTGGGCGAGCGAGGAATAGCCGATGCCGAAGTCGTCCACCGCGAAATGCACGCCGGCTTCCTTCAGGCGATGCAGGTCGTCGATCCGCGCCGGGTCGCTGTCCATCAGCAGGCTTTCGGTCAGTTCGAGTTCGAGCAGCTGGGCGTTGATGCCACCGGCGGCGATGGCGGCCGTGACGTCGGCGACGAAGTCGGGCGTGCGCAACTGGCGGGCCGACAGGTTGACGGCGATCCGCGCCGGTTGCAGGCCGGCGCGCAGCCAGGCGCCGGCCTGGGCGCAGGCGGTGTGTAGAACCCACCTGCCGAGGGGGACGATGAGGCCGCTTTCTTCGGCCACCGGGATGAACGCCGAGGGTTCGAGCAGTCCGCGCCGGGGATGCTGCCAGCGCAACAGCGCTTCGAGGCCGGCGATGGTGTCGCGGTCGGTATCGATGACCGGCTGGTAGACCAGGCGGAACTCGTCGCGCTCGAGCCCTTTGCGGATTTCGTTCTCCATGTTGAGGCGGTGCATGGCCTGGTCGGTGAGGGCCTGGCTGTACAGCTGCCAGTTGTTCCGCCCCTTTTCCTTGGCGTGATACATCGCCGTGTCGGCATGCTTGAGCAGCGTTGCGGCGTCGCGCCCGTCGGCCGGATAAAGGGCGATGCCGATGCTGGTGCCGATGCTGACCTCGGCCTCGTCGATGGCGAAGGGCTGGGTCAGCGCGCAGCGCACGCGCTGGGCGATCGCCGTCGCGGCGTGGGCGTCGTCGAGCGACGGCAGCACGATCACGAATTCGTCGCCGCCCAGGCGCGCCAGGTGCGGGGCCGACGATTCGGCGCCGGGCCGCGAGACGATGTCGCTGATCCGCAGCTTTTCCTTCAGGCGCGTCGCCACCTGGCGCAGCAGGGCGTCGCCGGCGCCGTGGCCGAGGGTGTCGTTGATGCGCTTGAAGCCGTCCAGGTCGAGGAACAGCAGCGCGAGCTGGCGCTGGTCGCGGGCGGTCCGCTCGAGTTCCTGCGCGAGCCGTTCGAGAAAATGCTGGCGGTTGGGCATGCCGGTCAGCGGGTCGTAGTAGGCGAGGCGGCGGATCTTCTCTTCGTTGAGCTTTTCGCGTGTGATGTCGCGCACCACCGTGACGCCCTTGTCGTTGCCGCTGCGGGCGATGCGGGCCTCGTAGTGGCGGTCGCGGCCGTCGCTGGGAACGGTGAACACGAGCGACTGCAGCATGCCGCCGTCGAGGGCGCGACGCAGCGCGTCCATGAACTCGGCGCCGCGTCCGCCGGGGAGGACGTCGGCCACCGTGCGTCCGATGAACAGGCCCGGCTCGATCGCCCCGTTGGCGCCGACGCCGGCCTTGGCGTCGAGGATCAGGCCGTCGCGGCGGACGGTGAACAGCATGTCGGGGATCGCCCGGACGATGGCGGCCTGCTTCTCCTCGAGCTCCTTCTGGATGCGGGCGCCCTCGGCGGCGCGCAGCACGTAGCGGGTGCGGTGGCCGAGGATCGGCCAGTTGATCGGCTTGGACATGAAATCGTTGGCGCCGACTTCATAGGCGTGGTTGATCGAGGCCAGGTCGTCCATGCCGGTGACCATGATCACCGGCATCTCGCACGGGCTCCAGCGTGCGCGAATCTGGCGGCAGACTTCGAAGCCGTCCACGCCGGGCATGTCCACGTCGAGGAGTACCAGGTCGGGGGCGGCGGCGTCGAGCATGTCGAGCGCGGTTTCGCCGTCGGGCGCCTCGTCGACCGCGAAGCCGGATTGTTCGAGCGTCTCGCGCTCCAACAGGCGGCCGGTAAAGTCGTCGTCGACGATCAGGACCACCGGACGCGGGGTGGATTCAGCGGTCGGCATGGTCGGCATGTCCTTCGAATGGTGCTTCGCAAAGTGCTTCGAGGGCGGCCAGCACCGGCGGCCAGTCGTCGCGGAGCGCCGCCAGCGGCACGGCGGCCGGCTCGAGGTCGCCACCGCGGGCGGCCGCTTCGACCGCCTTGAAGTGGGCGGCGAGTCCGTCGGCACCGACGTTGGCGCTGCTCGACTTGAGGTAATGGGCGGCCTTGCGCAGGCCGTCGGTGTCGCCGGCGGCGGCGAGTTCGTGCAGGCGGGCGATCCGCGGCGGGGTGTCGGCGAGGTAGGTGCGGACGACCTTCCTGGCCAGCGCGGGGCCGTTGGGGCCGGGCATGTGGCGGATGGCGTCGAGGGCGCGGGGGTTGAGCGGGCCGTCGGGGGCGACGGCCGGCGGCGCGGGGCGGGCGGCGGCGGGCGGCACGGGCCGGGCGCTGCGGCGGCGGGCCGGAAGCAGATCGAGCAGCACGTTGGCCAGCTGTTCGCGGGTGAAGGGTTTGCTGAGGTAGGCGTCCATGCCGGCGGCGAGGCAGCGTTCCTGGTCGCCGGCCACCGCGTTGGCGGTCAGCGCGACGACCGGCAGCCGTGCGGGCAGTTGCCCCGTTTGCTGGCGGCTGCGGATGTGGGCGGTGGCCTCGAAGCCGTCCATCTCCGGCATCTGGCAGTCCATCAGCACCAGATCGAAGCGGCCGGCGGCGAGTTGTTCGAGGGCCAGCGCGCCATTGGCGGCGACGGCGAAGTCGACGCCGAGCGATTCGAGCATCGCCGCGGCGACCTGCTGGTTGACCGGGTTGTCCTCGGCGACCAGCACGCGCCCGCCGAGCCGCTCGGGGATCGCGGGGGCGCTTGCGGCGGCCGGGCGCGTCAGGCGTTTTACCGGCTGGCGGCCGAGCAGCATGGTGGTGGCGATGGCGTCGTAGAGGTCGGACTGGCGCACCGGCTTGGTCATGTAGCAGTCGATCACGGCCTTGTTGCGCTGCGGGTGGTCGGTGCCGACGCTGACCGACGACAGCATGATCAGCGGGAGCCGGGCGAGGGCCGGATCGGCCTTGATGGCATCGGCGAGTTCGAAGCCGTCCATGCCCGGCATGTGCAGGTCGAGGATCGCCAGATCGAACAGTTCGCCGCGGGCGGCGGCGTGGGTGAGGGTCTGCAGCGCCTCGTGGCCGCCGGTGGCGCCGCTATAGTGCATCGACCAGCCGTGCAGCTGGTGGGCGAGGATCTCGCGGTTGGTGGCGTTGTCGTCGACCACCAGCACGCGCAGATCCTTCAGCCGGCCGGCGTGGTCGATGATGGCGCGGGCGTCGGCGTCCTGCTTGATGAGCGGCAGTTCGAACCAGAACACCGAGCCCCGGCCGGGGGTGCTGGCGAGGCCGATCTGCCCGTGCATCAGCTCGACGAGGCGCTTGGCGATGGCCAGCCCGAGGCCGGTGCCGCCGTAGCGCCGGGTGGTCGAGCTGTCGGCCTGCGAGAAGGCGGTGAAGATGTGGCGCTGCGCATCGGCGTCGATGCCGATCCCGGTGTCCTCGACCTCGAAGCGGAAGCGGGCCTGCAGCGCGTCCTCGTGGAGCAGCCGGGTGCGGATGACGATTTCGCCGCGGTGGGTGAACTTGACGGCGTTGTTGACCAGGTTGGTCATGATCTGGCGCAGCCGCACCGGGTCGCCGCGCACCGCCACCGGCGCGTCGTACGGAACCGCGCAGACCAGTTCGAGCCCCTTCGTGTCGGCGGCGCGGGCGAACATGTAGCCGACGTCCTCGACCAGCTGGCGCAGGTTGAAGTTGATGCTTTCGATCTCGAGCTTGCCGGCCTCGACCTTCGAGAAGTCGAGGATGTCGTTGATGATGTTGAGCAGGTGTTCGCCGGACTGGTAGACCGCTTCGGAAAAACGCGTCTGCTGGGCGTTGAGCGGGGTGCCGCGGAGCAGCTCGGTCATGCCGAGGATGGCGTTCATCGGGGTCCGGATCTCGTGGCTCATGGTGGCCAGGAATTCGCTCTTGGCGCGGCTGGCGGCCTCGGCCATGTCCTTGGCCTTGCGCAGTTCGGCGGTGCGGGTCTCGATCTTCTGTTCGAGTTCGTCGCGGTGCGCGGCGAGGCTGCGGTCGCGGTCCTGGATCTGTCCGAGCATGGCGTTGAAGCCGCGGGCCAGCTCGCCGATCTCGTCGCGCGATTCGATCCGGGCGCGGGTGGCGTAGTCGGCCTCGGCGGTGACGCGCGCCATGATGTGCACCAGGCTCGCCATCGGTGCGGTGATCGCCCGGTGCAGGCGCGACAGCAGCACGTGGGAGATCGCCAGCGCCACCAGGATCACCAGCGCGAAGGCGAGCACGTGCCACAGCAGGCGCAGGTACAGCTTGCCGAGGTCGAAGCGCAGCGCGACGGTGCCGACCGGATTGTCGTCGACGCGGATCGCCTGGGCGACGTCGAGGGTCGTCAGGCTCAGGTGATGGCCGGG
>SSSX01000148.1 GCA_015657735.1 Zoogloeaceae bacterium | reverse complement strand
TGCCGGCTTTCAGGAAGTTCGCAGGAGTTTTCAAATCCGGACACGAGTTGCAGCGCGGCAGATCGGGGGAGGATCTTTGCATTCCTGGCAGCTATAGAAGGTCTCTCGCCGTCAGCCCCCGGGCCAAACCATGCTTCACGACGTGGGTATCGTGCCAGAGGCTGCGTGACATTCGTGAGGGTGTCCACTCTTACGCTCCTCGTGGAGCGTTTCCGATCTGCCCCCCAGCGCGCGCTCCGCGGCGTCGCGAAGTCACTTCATTTTCCCGACAAATCAAGGGCCTGAGCGGCCCGGCCGAGACTGTTTCCTTGATTTTTTCGCCACCAGACACTACTAAATGTAGTAGAAAAAATCTTTTATTCGCACTATTGATTTTTTTAAGTGTTTGTTTTTAAACAAACTAAATTTTTGCCCAAAATTCAGTGTCGAGGTACGATATGCGCCGCCAAACACATCTACCGATCAGCCAGAAAAACGGTGCGAGACCATCCATGACTTCCACGACAAAATCCGCCAAAGTCCAGCCCGCCGGCGCCGCCACCCCGAGCGCAGCCAACCTCCTGCCGCAGGAAATCTGCGACGAAGTGCTGCTGGAAAAATACGCCAAGGGCAACGAGCAGAACATCTCCGACGTGCGCACCCGCGTCGCCCGGGCGCTGGCGGCGATGGAAAACGAGGACAAGCGCGCCTTCTGGGAAGCCAGGTTCCTCGAAGCCCAGGAGCGCGGTTTCGTCCCCGCCGGCCGCATCAATTCCGCCGCCGGCACCAATCTGGCCGCCACGCTGATCAACTGTTTCGTGCAGCCGGTGGGTGACTCGATCACCGAATCCGTCGATGGCCGCTGCGGCATCTACACCGCGCTGGCCCAGTCGGCCGAAACCATGCGCCGCGGCGGCGGCGTCGGCTACGACTTCTCGTCGATCCGCCCGAAGGGCGCGATGGTGCGCGGCACCCAGTCCAACGCCTCCGGCCCGGTGTCTTACATGCGCGTCTTCGACCGCTCCTGCGAGACCGTCGAATCGGCCGGCTCGCGCCGCGGCGCGCAGATGGGCGTACTGCGCTGCGATCACCCGGACATCGAGGAATTCATCCACGCCAAGGATCACGGCGACCTCACCAACTTCAACGTCTCGATCGCCGTCACCGACGCCTTCATGCAGGCCGTCGAAGCCAATGGCGATGTCGAGCTGGCCCACAAGGCCGAGCCGTCGGGCGAGTTCAAGGCGGCCGGCGCCTACCAGCGCGACGACGGCCTGTGGGTCTACCGCAAGGTGCGCGCCCACGATCTGTGGGAACAGGTCATGCGCTCCACCTACGACCACGCCGAGCCGGGCATCCTGTTCCTCGACCGCATGAACCGGGACAACAACCTGTACTACTGCGAAACCATCGAGGCCACCAACCCCTGCGCCGAACAGCCGCTGCCGTCCTACGGCTGCTGCTGCCTGGGTTCGATCAACCTGACGCTGTACGTCACCGACCCGTTCACCGACAAGGCCGCCTTCGATTTCGCCGGTTTCGGCAAGACCGTCGACGCCTCGATCCGCATGCTCGACAACGTGCTCGAAGCGACCCACTGGCCGCTCGAGCAGCAGCACGCCGAAGCCCAGTCCAAGCGCCGCATCGGCCTCGGCTTCACCGGCCTGGGCAATGCACTGGCCATGCTGCGCCTGCGCTACGACACCGACGAGGCCCGCGCGATGGCCACCCGGATCAGCGAATTCATGCGCGACCAGTCCTACCTGGCCTCGGTCGAACTGGCCAAGGAACGCGGCGCCTTCCCGCTGTTCAACGCCGACCTCTACCTTTCCGGCGGCAACTTCGCCTCGCGCCTGCCGGCCGAGGTGAAGGACAAGATCCGCAAGCATGGCCTGCGCAACTCCCACCTGCTGTCCATCGCCCCCACCGGCACGATCAGCCTGGCCTTCGCCGACAACGCCTCCAACGGCATCGAGCCGCCGTTCTCCTACACCTACACCCGCAAGAAGCGGATGGCCGACGGCACCTTCAAGGAATACGCCGTCGAAGACTACGCCTGGCGCCTGTACCGCCACATCGGCGGCGACGTCGCGCGGCTGCCCGCCTACTTCGTCACCGCGCTGGAAATCTCCGCCAAAGCCCACAAGGACATGGTCGCGGCCGTCGCGCCGTTCATCGACACCTCGATCTCCAAGACGGTGAACGTGCCCGAGGACTACCCCTACGCCGACTTCGAGGATCTCTACCTCGAAGCCTGGAAAGCCGGCCTCAAGGGACTCGCCACCTACCGCCCCAACAGCGTGCTCGGCTCGGTACTGTCGGTCACCCCCAGCACCGAGCAGAAGCAGCCCCAGGACGTCGAAATCTCCGACACCAACAAGCGCCTGTCGATCAAGAGCCTGCCCGCGCCGGTGCTGTCGTCGCTGCGCTGGCCCGGCCGCCCCGACCTGCCGGACGGCAACGCCGCCTGGACCTACATGCTCAACACGCCGCAGGGCAACTTCGCCCTCTTCGTCGGCCACATGGACCAGGCCGAGGACAGCCCGGCCAAGGGCGCCTTCCCGTTCGAAGTGTGGGTGAACGGCGCCGACCAGCCGCGCGGCCTGGGTGCCGTCGCCAAAACCCTGTCGATGGACATGCGCGCCAACGACCGCGGCTGGCTCAAGCTCAAGCTCGAAACCCTGGCCAAGACGGTCGGTGAAAAATCCTTCGAAATGCGCTTCCCGCCCCACGGCGAGCAGAAGCTGATGCCCGGCGTCGTGTCCGCCTTCGCCCAGGTCGTCCGCTACCGCTGCGAAAAGCTCAGCGCCCTCGAAGCCGGCGACCTGCCGAACCCGGTGCTCGACACCCTGTTCAGCCTGCAGGAACCCAAAACGGGCACCGACGGCACCCTGTCCTGGACGGTGGATATCCAGAACCCGGCCACCGGCGAAGAGTTCGTCCTCGGCCTGAAGGAAATCACCCTGCCCGACGGCGTCACCCGCCCCTACTCGATGTGGCTGTCGGGCAACTACCCGCGCGCCCTCGACGGCCTGTCGCGCATCCTGTCCCTCGACATGCGCGTGATGGACCCGGCCTGGATCGGCATGAAGCTGCGCAAGCTGATCGACTACCCGGAGCCCCTCGGCGACTTCATGGCTTTCGTGCCCGGCACCCGCCGCCAGCAGAACTGGCCCTCCACCGTCGCCTACCTCGCGGCGCTGATCATCCATCGCTACGCGATGCTCGGCGTCCTCGACGAAGCCGGCTACCCGACCCGCGAGATGGGCATCCTCGAAGCCCCCCGCGACGACAACGAGCCCAAGCTGATGCAAGGCGCGATGTGCAGCGAATGCGGCAACTACTCGGTGATCCGCAAGGACGGCTGCGACTTCTGCACCGCCTGCGGCGCAGTGGGAACCTGCGGCTGAGTTTCAGCCTGCCGACGAAGAAACGGCCCCTGCACAAGGGGCCGTTTTTTTGGCGATGTCCCTGTTATCTGCGGAGATGCGCTCAATCGGTGATGCGCCGTAGGGGCGAACTTGTTCGCCCGCTGGGGAAGAACCGGGGACCGACCCTGATTTGGCCGGCGGCTGGGCGAATGAATTCGCCCCTACGGCCGGTGCCTACGATGCGGCTCGAACGCGTGCTTCAGAAGATGCCACCGCCAACGGGGGCAGCGCCGTTTTTTTGATCGCCTGCGTCGCCGCCGGGTACTAACCCGCCACCGCCGGAACCCCTCCGGCGTTGCTGTCCGTCACCGGTCTCGACTCGCGTTCCCGCAGCAGCTCCCAGACCAGCGCAGCCAGTTCGGCGCCGTCGACCGGCGGGTCGACCATCATCACGCCGTCAGGCAGACGGGCGCCGACTGTCGCCCGGTCCGACCCCGCGGCAAGCAGCACCACCACCCCCATCGTCCGCTCCCGCACATGGTCGGCGAGGGAATGGATCATCCGGAAGAAATCCAGCCCGGTCACGCCCAGATCGGTGATCAGCACGTCCGGCGTCATCTCGCCGATGCGGATCAGCCCTTCAAAGCCGCTGGCCGCGCTGGTGATGGTGCAATCCGGCAGAACCTTGCGCAGCAGCGCCTGCAGGATTTCGCGGTCGCTGTCGTCTTCCCGCAGCAGCAGCACCCCGAACGGCGGCCGCTCCGCCAGACCGGCCTGGCGCTGCTCGTCGAGCAGCCGTTCCACCGACTCCAGCAGAATCCGCCGGTGTCCTCCCGGCGTCTTCCAGGCGCGCAGGCGACCGTCCTCCACCCACAACTGGGCGGTACGGACGCTGACGCCCAGCCGGCGGGCGGCATCACGGGTGGAACAGGTCAGCGAGGGATTGGCTTCGTGATTCATGTGGACGGCGAGCTGTTTTTTCCATTATCACTTTTAACGATTCGAAAATTAAAGTCGATTTTGTCGTTTTTAACAAATATGTGTCGACTATTGCACGCCACGCGACGGCTTGCATCCCGCTGGCTTCGGCCGCCTCGACAAAAGCCGGCAGCGGATCGATGTGGCTCAGTCGATTTGCGGTCGGCGACGGGTTTTCAGGTCGCCGGCAGGCGCACGCTGACCAGCAGGCCGCCGCCGGGCGCGTCGGCCAGTGTGATCTCGCCGGCGTGCGCCAGCACGATCTCGCGGACGATCGACAGGCCCAGTCCGCTGCCCAGCGTGTTGCCGGTGTCGAGCCGGAAGAAGCGCCCGAAGACGTTTTCCCGGTGCACGGCGGGAATCCCCGGGCCGTTGTCGCGCACCGTCAGATAAACGCTGTCGGCTTGGCGCTCGACGGCCACCGTGACCAGCCCCTCCACCGGCGTGTACTGCAGCGCGTTGTCGATCAGGTTGGCGATCATCTCGCGCAGCAGGAGCGGCTGGCCGCTGACGGTCGTCGGCAGATCGGCGTGCTCCTCGTAACCGAGGTCGATCTGCTTGCGCGCCGCGAGCGGCAGCAGCTCGACGACCATGTCGCGGGCCGCGGCGGCCAGATCGACGCTCTGCGGCGGCGCCACCAGGCCGTTGACCGGCTCGGCCCGCGACAGCGACAGCAGCTGGTTGGTGAGGCGGATGGCGCTGCCCAGGCTGCGGTGGAAGGCCGCCACCGCCGGACGCATGTCGGCCTCGCTGCGCTGACGCAGCGCGTATTCGGCCTGCGTGTTGAGCACCGCAAGCGGCGTGCGCAGCTGGTGGGCGGCGTCGGCGATGAAGCGCCGGCGCGCCTCGACCATGCGCTCGATGCGGTCCATGTGCAGGTTGATGGCGTCGACCAGCGGCACCACCTCGCGCGGCAGGTCGCCGGCCTGGATCGGCGTCAGATCGTCGTCGGGACGATTGCGGATGGCCTTGCCCAGGCGGTCGACCGGCTTCACGGCGTGACGGGTGGCGAGCAGCGCGACGGTCAGCGCGACCACCACCAGCAGCGCCTTGCGCCCGATTTCGCCGAAGAACAGGTTCTGCACCACCTCCTGCCGCGAGTTGGTGGTTTCGCCGAGGATGACCAGCACCGGCTTGGGAAACTCGGTGCGGTACAGCGGCTTCAGCATCGCCCCCAGACGCAGCGCCTGGCCCTTGTAGATGCCGTCGTAGAACACCGCGACATTGGGCGGCAGGTCGCCGGGCTGCGGCAGTTCGTCGTAGCCGGTGATCGTCGCTTCGCCGGGATGGCCGACGCTGTAGAACACCCGGTCGGAACTGCCGGCCTCGAACAACTCGAGCGCCGAGTACGGAATATCGACGACGACTTCGCTCTCGGTAGCGTAGATGCGTTCGGCGATGCCCTTCAGCGAGGCCGACAGCGAGCGGTCGTAAGCCTGGTTGGCGGCGCCCAGCGCATCGCGGTAGCTGTACCACGCATCCACCAGCAACAGCGCCGACAGCACGCCGACCAGCCACACCGCCAGGCCGCGCTTCAGGCTCTTGGCCGGCAGACGGCTGCCTGCGCGGGCGATCAAGGCGCCGGCCCGGCCATCGCGGCGATCAGGTAGCCGAGGCCGCGCACGGTGGTGATCGCCACGCCGCTGCCTTCGAGCTTCTTGCGCAGGCGCGAGACGTAGATCTCGATCGCCTCCGGGCGGGCATCCTGCTCCATGCTGAACAGTTTCTCGAACAGCGCGTCGCGCGCCACCGGGCGGCCGATGCGGCCGAGCAAGGCTTCCAGCACGGCCAGCTCGCGCGGCGTCAGCGACAGCGGCACGCCGCTCACCGTCGGCAGACGGCTGACCGTGTCGAAGGCCAGCGCGCCCAGCCGCACCACCGGCGTCTGCCCGGCCGAACGGCGCAGCAGCGCCTTCAGGCGGGCTTCCAGTTCGCCCAGTTCGAAAGGCTTGGGCAGGTAGTCGTCGGCACCGAGGTTGAGGCCGCGGATGCGGTCATCCACCGAGCCGCGCGCCGTGAAGATCAGCACCGGCACCCGCGAACCGCGGGCGCGCAGGCTCTTCAGCACGTCGAGGCCGTTCTTGCCAGGCAGCGACAGATCGAGCAGCACGCCGTCGTATTCGCCGGTCAGCAGATAGTGCTCGGCGTGGTCGCCCCGATCGGCGATATCGACCGCATAGCCGGACTGGCGCAGGGATTTGGCCACCCACTCGCACAGCTCCGGATGGTCTTCGACCAGCAGGATTTTCATGTCTCGCTTCCCTCTCGTCGGCTCGTGCCGAACTCCTTGCGCCCATTCTTCCGCGCGAGTCGACCGAAAGCAAATCGAAAGCTTGTCCCCCTCTAATCGCTCCCCATCCGGCGCCGCCGGTTGGCAACACATCGACAACAACCTCCTGGAGGAGACAATGCAACACAAAACCCTGTACCGCGTCATGCTGACCTGCTTCGCCCCGCTGGCCTTCGCCGGTACCGTCCACGCCGCGCCGCTCGACGATCTGCGCGCCGAAATCGCCGCCCAGAAAGCGCGCCTGGAAAAGCTCGAAGAAATGCTGCAGGCCACCGCCGCCACCACCAGCGCGGCGACCAAGAAAGCCGAGGAAGCCACCCGGAAGGCCGACGAGGCGAGCAAGACCGCCCAGGCCGCCAGCGCCCCGAGCACGAGCAAGGGCCTGTCGATGCCGGCCGGCCTGAGCATCTACGGCATCATCGATGCCGGCGTCGAATTCGCCGACTACGGCCAGGGCAACAAGGCCCGCGTGCAAAGCGGCCTCGGCTCGGCCAGCCGCCTCGGCTTCAAGGGCGAGCGCGATTTCGGCGACGACCTGACCGCCTACTTCCAGCTCGAAGCCGGCGTGTCGATCGACAACGGCCAGAACACCGGCCATTCGTCCACCGTCAGCAACCCGGGTCAGGGCACGGCCTCGTCGGCCTCGGTCAACACCACCGGCGTCGCCATCTTCTCGCGCAACACCTTCCTCGGCCTCAACAGCAAGACCTTCGGCGACATCCGCTTCGGCCGCGACTATGCCCCGATCTACTCGATCACCAGCATCTCCGACCCGTTCACCATCGGCGGCGCCACCGCCTTCCGCCTGTGGTCGTCGGCGGCCGCCAGCCGCTTCGACAACGCGGCGTTCTACACCACCCCGAACCTCGCCGGCTTCCAGGGCAAGCTGGCCTACAGCGCCGGCATGGAAAACAACAGCCGCAGCGACGTCGGCATCACCGGCGGCGCCGGCAGCAACAGCAACACCGGCCCCGAAGGCGAAGGCAAGGGCTGGAGCGCCAGCCTGACCTACGGCAACGGCCCGCTGTTCGTCGGCGCCGGCTACCTCGATTACGCCAAGATGGGCACCGTCGTCGCCCCGGCCACCGAGAACGCCCACCGCAAGTCGTGGAACCTGGCCGCCACCTATGACCTGAAGTTCA
This sequence comes from Zoogloeaceae bacterium, assembly GCA_015657735.1. Classification (GTDB taxonomy): domain Bacteria; phylum Pseudomonadota; class Gammaproteobacteria; order Burkholderiales; family Rhodocyclaceae; genus Zoogloea. Next base: position 8,119 of record SSSX01000148.1, on the reverse strand, counting down.
CCAAGCTGTACGCCCATTTCCTGCACGGCGCCGACACCCAGGAAGGCGCCGCCATCCGCAAGACCCTCGACCGCAACATCTGGTGGCTGGGCGCCGCGGTGCCGGTCCGCGACCGTCACACGCTGCGCGCCGTCTACGCCCACCTCGACGACCGGATGAGCACCAACCGCGATTCCGACCACTACGGCCTCGGCTACGAGTTCGCCCTCGACCGGCAGACCGACCTCTACGCCTACTACGCCACGGTCACCAACCAGAACGGCGGCCAGAACTCGCTGTGCGCCGGCGGCACCTGCCAGGGCTACGACAAGGACTCCGGCCTGCCGGCGAACTTCTCGCCGAAGTCGCTGATGCTCGGCGGACGCTATCGCTTCTAAGATGGCTGTGACGTGCGGTTTGGCGAAAGCAAACCGACAGCCTTCGCCGCTACAGTAAGCCCATCGACATCCGGCCGGCACCCGCGCCAGCCGGATGCCAGAACCAAAAACAAGGAGACAAAACATGAACGCAAACCGTCGTCGCTTCCAGCGCAGCCTGCTCGCCGGCCTCACCGTCGCCGCCCTGAACGCCGCTTTCGGCCTCGCCCCGGCCCACGCCGACTCCACCGCCGACCTGGTGGCCGCCGCGCAGAAGGAAGGCAAGCTGGTCATCTACGGCGTCACCGACAACGAGCAGGCCAATCACCTGATCCGCGAATTCCGCGCCATGTACCCGGCGATCAACGTCGAGTACAGCAACATGAGCACCACCGAGCTGTACAACCGCTTCATCTCCGAAACCGCCGCCGGCAGTTCGGCCGACGTCACCTGGTCGTCGTCGATGGACCTGCAGATCAAGCTGGTCAACGACGGTCACGCCCAGCCGCACAAGTCGGCCGAAACCGCCAAGCTGCCCGAATGGGCCAACTGGAAGAACGAAGCCTTCGGCACCACCTACGAGCCGATCGGCTTCGTCTACAACAAACGCCTGGTGCCGGCCGCCGACGTACCGCAAACCCACGCCGACCTGGTCAAGCTGCTCAACACGCAGACCGACAAGTTCAAGGGCAAGGTGAACACCTACGATCCGGAAAAATCCGGCGTCGGCTTCATGCTCGTCACGCAGGACAAGCAGGTCAATGCCGCCGGCTTCAACGACTTGCAGAAGGCCCTCGGCGCCGTGCAGGTCAGGGTGCAGGCGTCGACCGGCACGATGATGGAGCGTATCGCCTCCGGCGAAAACCTCATCGGCTACAACCTCAACGCCGCCTACGCGCTGACCCGCGCCCGCAAGGACCCGTCGATCGGCATCGTGCTGCCCAAGGACTACACGCTGGTGCTGAGCCGCGTGATGTTCATCGCCAAGAAGGCCAAGAACCCCAACGCCGCCAAGCTGTGGCTCGATTTCGTGCTCTCCAAGAAGGGCCAGGAAATCATCGCCAGCAAGGCCGACCTCTACGCCATCCGCCCCGACGTCGAAGGCGACACCACGGCCAGCGGCCTGAAGAAGCAACTCGGCGACGCGCTGCGCCCGGTGGCGATCAACACCGGTCTGCTGACCTATCTGGACCAGGCCAAGCGGCTGGATTTCCTGAAGCAGTGGAACAGCACCATCAAGGGCAAATAAGGACGTCGCTGCCGCCCGGAGGCCGGTAGTCCGCCGTCGGCCACCACTTCCTCACTTTCTCCGAGGTATCCCCATGTTGCAAACATTGCCCCGACGGGCAGTGGTGGCCCTGCTCGCCCTCTCCGTCTTCTTCCCGCTCGGCCTGGTGGTCTACCAGAGCGTGCTGTCCGGCCCCTTCTTCATGCCGGCCAGCCTGAGCCTCGAGTCCTACGCCTTCATCATCGACGACCCGGACTTCTGGCTGGCCGCCAAGAACACCTTCGCGGTCGCCATCGGCATGGGCGTCATCGCCATCCCGCTCGGCGCCATCCTGGCCTTCATCATGGTGCGCACCGACCTGCCCGGCCGCAAGTGGCTGGAAACGCCGATCCTGATCCCGATCTTCGTTTCGCCGGTGGTGCTCGGCTTCGGCTACGTCGTGTCGCTCGGCCCGGTCGGCTTCTTCTCGGTGTGGTTTCAGGACATCTTCGGCAGCGTGCCGTGGAACATCTACTCGCTGGCCTCGATCATCGTCATCGCCGGCCTGACCCACGTGCCGCACGTCTACCTGTATTCCTCGTCGGCGCTGCGCAACCTCGGCTCCGATGTCGAGGAAGCGGCCCGCCTGTCCGGCGCCAGCCCCTTCCGCGTGGCCCGCGACGTGTCGATCCCGATGGTTTCGCCGGCCCTGCTGTACGTCGGCGTGCTGGTCTTCTTCCTCGGCTTCGAGATCTTCGGCCTGCCGCTGATCCTCGGCGATCCGGAAGGCCACTTGGTGCTGACCACCTATCTCTACAAGCTCACCAACAAGCTCGGCACCCCGTCCTACCACCTGATGGCGGCCGTGGCGACCTGCATCATCGCGGTGACCTTCCCGCTGGTGCTGCTGCAGCGCGTCCTGCTCAAGTCGGCGCAGCGCTTCGTCGCGATGAAGGGCAAGTCGGCCCGCCAGCGCCCGCTCGCCCTCGGCCCGTGGAAGTGGCTGGCGCTGGCGCTGATCCTCGCCTGGCTGTTCTTCAGCGTCGTCGTGCCGGTGGTCGGCATCGCGCTGCGCTCGGTGGTCAGCAGCTGGGGCCAGGGCATCAACCTGCTCGACGTGCTGACGCTCGACCACTTCCGCGCCGTGTTCGACGAATCGACGATGATCCGCGCCATCATCAATTCGCTCCTCATCGGCACGCTGGGCGGCGCACTGGCGGTCGGCGGCTACCTCGCCATCGGCCTCGCGACGCACCGCAAGAACGACGCGATCTCGCGCTTCGTCGACTACATCGTGCTGACGCCGCGCGCCGTGCCGGGCCTGATGGCCGGTCTGGCGGTGTTCTGGGTCTTCCTCTTCGTGCCCTTCCTGACCCCGCTGCGCTCGACGCTGTTCTCGGTGTGGTTCGCCTACGCCATCGTCTGGCTGGCCTACGGCATGCGTCTGATCCAGAGCGCGCTGATGCAGGTCGGCCCGGAACTCGAAGAAGCCGGCCGTCTGGTCGGCGCCTCGAACGCCCGCGTCTCGCGCGACATCACCGTGCCGCTGATCCGCAACGGCCTGCTCGGCGCCTGGCTGCTGGTGTTCATGATCTTCGAGCGCGAATACTCGACCGGCGTCTATCTGCTCTCCCCCGGCACCGAGGTGATCGGTGCGCAAATCGTCTCCCTGTGGGCTTCCGGCGCCGTCGATGTGGTCGCCGCCCTTTCCCTGATCAACATGGCGCTGGTCGGCGTTGGCCTGGCTGTCGCGCTGCGCTTTGGAGTGAAACTTCATGACTGACAAGACCATCCTCACCGTCGACAACCTCGCCCTGTCCTACGGCAGCAATCCGATCCTCAAGGGCGTCTCGATGCAGCTCAGGCGTGGCGAAGTCGTCTCGCTGCTCGGCCCGTCGGGCAGCGGCAAGACCACGCTGCTGCGCGCCGTCGCCGGCCTGGAGCAACCGCACCAGGGCAGCGTGACCATCGCCGGCCGGGCGATCTACGACGCCGCCGCCGGCATCGACGTCCCGGCCGAAAAGCGCGACCTCGGCCTGGTCTTCCAGTCCTACGCGCTGTGGCCGCACAAGACGGTGTTCGACAACGTCGCCTATCCGCTCAAGCTGCGCAAGGTGGCGCAGAACGAAATCGTGCAGCGCGTCCACGCCGCCCTGAAGAACCTCGGCCTCGACCATCTCGCCGAACGCTACCCGCACCAGCTCTCCGGCGGCCAGCAGCAGCGCGTGTCGATCGCCCGGGCGCTGGTCTACAACCCGCCGGTGATCCTGCTCGACGAGCCGCTGTCCAACCTCGACGCCAAGATGCGCGAGGAAGCCCGTGCCTGGCTGCGCAACCTGATCGTCGAGATGCAGCTGTCGGCGCTGGTCGTCACCCACGACCAGTCGGAAGCGATGGCGATGTCCGACCGCATCCTGCTGCTCAACGGCGGCGTGATCGAACAGCAGGGCACGCCGACCGAGATGTACGGCCAGCCGCAGACCTATTTCGTCGCCGATTTCATGGGCAGCAACAACATCATGACCGGCCGCATCGGCGACATCAAAGGCGGCGAAGCGCGCATCGACCTCGACAACGGCCTGTCGGTGTGGGGCCTGCGCCGCACCAACGCCGCCATCGGCCACGAGGCGAAGGCGGTGATCCGCGTCGAGCAGGCCCACGTCGCCGACGCCGACGGCCACAACCGGGCGGAAGTCGACCTCGTCACCTCGATGTTCCTCGGCGACCGCTACGAATACGTCTTCCACGCCGGCAAGGATCTGCTGCGCGCCTGGGGCAAGCGCCACGAAGTGCCGGGCAAGCGCTGGCTCGAACTGCCGGGCGACGCGGTGTGGATTTTCTGATCGGCTCCTCTCCTTGCAGTAACGCGATGTGACTGCACTTGGTGTCCCGCCTTTCCTTCGGGGCGGGACATTTTTTTGGCTTTCTTTCAGCTTGACCGTGACCACGTCGAATTCCCGCCTGCGCCAGGGCGCCTGGGTCGCCGCCGCACTCGCCATCGCCACGCTGGCCGGCTGGGCCGCCGCCGCCGCCCGCCTGCCGCTGCCGTGGATGCTCGGGCCCCTGTTTTCGATCGCCATCCTGCGCATCGCCGGCCTGCCGCTGCGGGCGCTGCCGGGCGGCCGCCAGGCCGGACAATGGGCCATCGGCACCGCGCTGGGCCTGTACTTCACGCCGGCCGTGCTCGGCGAACTCGGCCGCCATACCCCGGCCATCCTGCTCATGGCCGGCAGCGCCGTCGTTTTCGGCATCGTCGCCGCCCGCCTGCTCGAACGCTGGGGGCAGGTCACCCCGGCCACCGCCTTCTTCGGCGGCCTGCCCGGCGGCGCTTCCGAAATGGTCGTCCTCGCCGACCGCCACGGCGGGCAGGTCGACCGAATCGCCGCCGCCCATGCGCTGCGCGTGATGCTGGTGGTGAGCGTGATCCCCTTCGTGCTGCACCACGGCGGCCGCGAAGGCCACGAACAATTCCGCGCCCTCGCCGGCAGCGTCGACTGGATGCGCTTCCCGCTGCTGCTCGCCGCTTCGCTGGCCGGCGTGGTCCTCTTCGCCCGGCTGCGCATCGCCAATGCCTGGGTGCTCGGCCCGCTGCTCTGCGTCGGCGCGCTGACGGCGGCCAACCTGCCGCTGACCAGTCTGCCCGGCTGGCTGGTCAATGGCGGCCAGCTGCTGATCGGGACGGCCCTCGGCAACCGCTTCTCGCCCAGTTTCTTCCGCGCCGCACCGCGCTTTCTCGGCGTGTCGATGCTGACCACGGCGCTGACCCTGCTGCTCTGCGCGCTCTTCGTCGCCGCGCTCGGCCGGCTGATTCCGATTCCACTGCCCTCGCTGCTGCTTGCCGCCTCGCCCGGCGGCATGGCCGAGATGAGCATCACGGCCCGCGAAATGCACCTCAGCGTGCCGCTGGTCACCGCCACACACGTGCTGCGCGTGGCGCTGCTGACCGTCTGCGCCCCGCTGCTGTGCCGCCACTACCTGGCCTGGCGCGGCGACCCTCGTATTTCAAAACCCAAACAAGGAGACAAACCATGAACCAACAACCGACCCCATCCCGCCTGAGCCCGCCGGGCGCCGTCGACCGCCACACCCGCCGCGAAACGGCCGCCCCCGCCGGGCAGCCGGCGTTGTCTGCGGCGAGCCTCCCGCGCGTCGACGCCAGCGAACCGGCCGAGTTGGCGCCGGTGGCCGTTCGCGGCTACAACTGAGACGCCGATGCTGACACTGGCCGGCGCGCTGAACCATCCCCAACGCCTTGCCCTGGCGGGCGAGATTCATGCGCGCCCATTCATGGTCATCGAGGCGCCGGCATCCATCTCGCACCTGGCGCTGCACTGTCCGGACGATCCGACCGCCCACGAGCGCCTGCTCGAAGCCTTGTGCGCGCGCTTCGCGGTCGCCGCGCCGGCGCCGGGCGCGCAGCACTTCGTGCACGACTTCGGCCATTTCCGGGTCAAGTGGGAGCGGCACAGCGAGTTCTCGACCTGGACCTTCATCGAGCCCGGGGCGGATGGCGGCGATTTCACGCGGACCGCGATCCGCCACGTGCCGGCCGACTGGCTGGAACTGCTGCGCGGCAGCGTGATCGTTGCCGCCCACATCCTGGCCGAGCAGGGTCGGCCGCTGAGCATCGCCGGGGCGCGCCTGAAATCCCTGTTCCCGGTGCCGCCGCTGGTCGGCAGCCAGGTTCTCGGCGACGGCGAAATCTGGACCGATTTTCAGGTCGGCCCGGACGGTTTCTCGAAGTTCCTGGTGCGCGACGTCGGGCTGCGCGAATCGCAGATGGGGCGGCTGCTGCAACGCATCTGCGAGATCGAGAACTACCTGATGATGGCGCTGCTGGCCTTGCCGCTGGCCCGCGACGGCGCGCAGCTGCTCGACACCGTCGAAGAGGAGCTGACCGAACTCGGCAGCCGGATGAGCCGGCTCGACGTCGACGGCGATGCCGAGGGCCTGCTGCATGCGATTTCCGGGCTCGATGGCCGCTTGCGCGCGATGTCCTTCCGCACCGGCTACCGCTTCAGCGCAGCCCAGGCGTACTACCGCATCGTCGGGGCGCGCATCGGCGAACTGCGCGAGCGGCGCATCGAGGGCGTGCCGACCGTCGGCGAATTCATGGAACGCCGCCTGGCTCCGGCGATGGAGACGTGCACCTCGGTCGCCGCCCGCCAGGAAGCGCTGGCCGCCCTTCTCAACCGCTCCAACGACATGCTGCGCACCCGCGTCAATCTGGCCCAGGAACGCCAGACGCAAAGCGTGCTCGACAGCCTGAACCGCAGCACCAACCGCCAGTTGCGCCTGCAGCAGGCGGTCGAAGGCTTATCGGTGGTGGCGATCTCGTACTACGGGGTCGGCCTCGCCGGCTATATGCCCTGAAGGCCTTGAAGGGCGCCGGGCTGGCCCTGCCGGTCGACCTGCTGAGCGGCCTGTCGCTGCCGCTGATCGCCGGCGCCGTCTGGCTCGGCACCCGCCGCCTGCACCATCAACTCTAGGCGCCGCGCGAGGCGTCGCTCGTGCACTGCAATCCCGCCGGCTCCGCTCGCGATGTCAGAGCGCGGTCCGCAAACAAAAACCCCCGCCGGTAACGGCGGGGGTTTCGGGCTTTCAACTCACTGCGTCGTCTACCTTCAGACTTCGACCTCGGCCGCAATTTCAACGAATTGCGGGATCTGGTCGAAGTTCATGTAGCGGTACACATCGGCCGCCTTGGCATTCACCGCCTGAACCTTTTCCTGGTATTCGGCGACGGTCGGCAGGCGGCCCAGCAGGGCTGCGATGGCCGACAGTTCGGCGGACGCCAGATACACCCGGGTGTCGATGCCCAGACGGTTCGGGAAGTTGCGGGTGGAGGTGGACACCGCGGTGGAACCCTTGCGGATCTGCGCCTGGTTGCCCATGCACAGCGAGCAGCCCGGCATTTCCATGCGGGCGCCGGCCTTGCCGAGGACGGAGTAGTAGCCTTCTTCGGTGAGGATCAGCGCGTCCATCTTGGTCGGCGGGGCGATCCACAGGCGGGTCGGGATGTCGGACTTGCCGTCCAGCACCTTGCCCGCGGCGCGGAAGTGACCGATGTTGGTCATGCACGAGCCGATGAACACTTCATCGATCTTGTCGCCCTGCACTTCGGACAGCACCTTGACGTCGTCCGGGTCGTTCGGGCAGGCCAGGATCGGCTCGGTCACGTCGGCCAGATCGATCTCGATCACGGAGGCGTAGTCGGCGTTGGCATCCGGCTGCAGCAGCACGCCGTTGGCGATCCAGTCTTCCATGGCCTTGATGCGGCGCTTGAGGGTGCGGGCGTCGGCATAGCCTTCGGCGATCATCCACTTCATCAGCGTGATGTTCGAACGCATGTACTCGACGATCGGCGCCTTGTTGAGCTGCACCGAGCAGGCCGCGGCGGAACGCTCGGCAGCGGCGTCGGAGAGTTCGAAGGCTTGTTCGACCTTGAGATCGGGCAGACCTTCGATCTCGAGGATGCGGCCCGAGAAGACGTTCTTCTTGCCCTTCTTCTCGACGGTCAGCAGGCCGGCCTTGATCGCGTACAGCGGGATCGCGT
>SSSX01000887.1 GCA_015657735.1 Zoogloeaceae bacterium | reverse complement strand
CTGGTGCCGCCGCCGCGGCGCGGCGACATGGTGCGCCGCTTCGGGCTGCTGCTGCGCCGGCACAAGGCGCAGCTGGCGCGGCTGGTCAGCATCGAGAGCGGCAAGATCGTCGCCGAAGGCGAGGGCGAGGTGCAGGAGATGATCGACATCTGTGACTTCGCCACCGGTCTGTCGCGCCAGCTCCACGGGCTGACGATGGCCAGCGAGCGGCCCGGGCACCGGATGATGGAAAGCTGGCATCCGCTCGGCGTCTGCGCGGTGATCACGGCCTTCAACTTTCCGGTCGCGGTGTGGGCGTGGAATGCGGCGCTGGCGCTGGTGTGCGGCGATGCGCTGGTGTGGAAGCCGTCGTCGCGCACGCCGCTGTGCGCGCTGGCCTGCCAGGGTCTGCTGCTCGAGGCGATGGCCGACGCCGGCGACGTGCCGCCGGGCCTCAGCCAGGTGCAGGTCGGCCCGCCGGCGCTGGGCACCGCGCTGGCCGACCATCCGGACGTGGCGCTGCTGTCGGCGACCGGCTCGACGGCGATGGGGCGCAGCGTCGCGCCGCGGGTCGCGGCCCGTTTCGGGCGCAGCCTGCTGGAGCTGGGCGGCAACAACGGAATGATCGTCGCGCCCAGCGCCGATCTCGATCTGGCGCTGCGCGCCATCGTCTTCTCGGCCGCCGGCACCGCCGGCCAGCGCTGCACGACGCTGCGCCGGCTGTTCGTCCATGATTCCATCGCGGCGACGCTGCTGCCGCGCCTCGACGCCGCCTTCGCGAGCCTGCCGGTGGGCCATCCGCTCGACGCCGGCACGCTGGTCGGGCCGCTGATCGACGCGGCCAGCCTCGACGCCCACCGCGCCGCGCTGGCCCAGGCCCAGGCCGACGGCGGCACCGTGCACGGCGGCGGGGTGGTGGCGGTGGCCGGCTGCCCGGACGGCTGCTACGTCCGTCCGGCGCTGGTCGAGATGCCGGCGCAGAGCCCGCTGGTGCGCCGCGAGACCTTCAGCCCGATCCTCTACCTGATGTGCTACCACAGTCTCGACGAAGCCATCGCCGCCCACAACGACGTGCCGCAGGGCCTGGCGTCGGCGATCTTCACCACCGACCTGCGCGAGGCCGAGCGTTTTGTGTCGGCCGCCGGCAGCGATTGCGGCATCGCCAACGTGAACATCGGTCCGTCCGGCGCCGAGATCGGCGGCGCCTTCGGTGGCGAGAAGGACACCGGCGGCGGCCGCGAAGCCGGCTCCGACGCGTGGCGCGCCTACATGCGGCGCGCGACCAACACCATCAACTATTCGGGCGACCTGCCGCTGGCCCAGGGGGTGCGTTTCAGTTGAGCGGGAGGATCGAGCCAGACTATCGGCATCAGCGAAATCGACAATTGGACGCGATGGTGTGCGGCGACAAGAATTCAGGGTGTGAACAGCCCGTCGGAGGTGAATGCGATGAAAGCGCTCCATCTTGCCCGCCATGCGGCCCACGCCGGCGCGCATGACCCTCTGCTCCGTTTCATCGTCGGCGTCGGCGTGGCCGGCCTCGGCGCGGCCCTGTGGCTGGCCGAGGTGGCGCGGATGCTCGCCGGCTAGTCCGGCCGGCTCCGGCGCCGTCCGCCGCCGGTATTCGGAAACTCAGTACCCACCCACCCGCTCATGAGGAGAACGCGATGAAGAAGAATTCCGCCAAGTCCGTCAAATCCGCCGGTCCGGCCATGGACATCGGCATTGCCGCCGACGACCGTGCCGACATCGCCGCGGGCCTGTCGCGCCTGCTGGCCGACAGCTTCAACCTGTACCTGATGACCCACAACTTCCACTGGAACGTGAAGGGGCCGATGTTCAACACCCTGCACCTGATGTTCATGGCGCAATACACCGAGCAGTGGAATGCGCTGGACGTGATCGCCGAGCGTATCCGCGCGCTCGGGCATCCGGCGCCGGGCACGTTCAAGGCCTTCGCCGGGCTGGCGTCGATCGACGAGCCGGAAGGCGTGCCGAGCGCCACCGCGATGATCCAGCTTCTGGTGGCGGCCCAGGAAGCCACCGCCCGCACCGCCCGCGGCCTGTTCCCGCTGGTCGACAAGGCCAACGACCAGCCCACCGCCGATCTCCTCACCCAGCGCCTCGAGGTGCACGAGAAAACGGCGTGGATGTTGCGCAGCCTGCTCGAAGAGTGAGTCAGCGCGCGGCCGGGGCCGGGCACACGCGCTGCAGCAGTTCGGCGTGATCGTCGTTGTAGCCGCGGATGCGCGGCCAGTCGAGGGGGTCTTCGCCCGCGAAGTCGTGGACGGTGACCCGCCCGGCGGCGTGGACGCGCACCTCGCGTGGCTTGATCAGCCGGCGCGGGCAGTCGACGAGGAGGCGCAGGTAGGTGTGCTCCATGATCAGGCCCTGGTGCGAGGCGGGCAGCTTGGCCGCGATCTCGCGGGCCTTGTCGAGGGCGGCCGGCGTCATGTCGCCACGGGTCCATACCGCGACGAAATCGCCGCTCCGCTGCAGCGTCGAAGCGTCGTAGTAGCTGATGACGATAGGGGTTTCGCTGTAGCGCTCCCAGGCGCCCGGCTCGCCCGGTTCCGGGCGCGGTTGGTTGTAGATGCGCAGGTGGGCGACGGAGGTCACCGGTTTGCGGCGGAACAGCGTGCCGTCGGCGCTGTCGTCGGCGGCGCGCAGCACGATACGGTCGGGCCCCTCGACCCGCACGCGCTGGCGGTTGATCGGCGGATGATCGGCGTCGGGCGGCGAAACGCGCTCGATATCCTCGATGAGCACGTCGCCCTCGATCTTCCATTTGCCGGCGGTCCGCAGCGGGAGGGTCATCTCCGGCGTGCCGACCTGGTCGACGGCGGGATGGAAACCGATCACCGTCTTGAAGCTCCCGTCGCGAAAATAGCTGCGCTCGATGTCCAGCGTGCCCGCATCTTCGATCCGGTCGGCGTACCAGGTGCCGACCAGCGTTGCGGCCAGACGCGCGTCCACCTGCGGTTCGACCGGCGCGGCGGCCGCCGCAGGCGGTGCGGCGGCGAGGGGTTGGCCGACCGGCAGCCCGGCCAGCACGCCGGCGACGACGAGGCCGCGCAGCCGCGAGGCGGGTTTCATGGCGCGATCCTCGTGGCGGGTCAGGGCCTGACGGCGCAGATGGCCTGCTGCGGGCTGTCCGGCTGGGTCGTGCCGCGGAGGCGTTCCCACTGACCGGGCTCGGCGGTCGGGAAGCTCATCGACATCTCCTGCCCGTCGCTCAGCGTGAACCGCAGCTGGCGCGGCCGGATGAGCTTGAGGCGGCAGTCGGTGAGGGTGTAGGTGCTCATCGACTTGATGCCCGGGCCGGCGCTGCCGGTGGGGCTTTGTTTCTTCATCGCGTCGATCGCGGCATCGCTCAGTTCGACGCGAATCCACACGCCGACGATGTCGCCGCGCCGGTCGAGGGTGCTCTTGTCGTACGACGAAATGCCGGCCGGGCCGCGTTCGACTTCGACCCACGCATCGCTGCCGGGGGCCGGCACCGCATCGCGCACCCGCCGCACGTGTTCGTCGGTGGTTTCCGGCTTGCGCTCAGGGGCGACGCGCTTGCCGCTCTCCAGATCGATGAAGATGAGGTGGGTGGCATCGACGACGAGCGTCCGGGCACGCTCGGTCTTGGGCGCCTCGAAGGCAGGGAAGGACGATTTTTCGGTGGTTTCGGTGAGCACGTCGCCGTCCACCGACCAGCTGCCGGAGAGCAGGAACTTCTGGATGGCGTTGGGGGAGATGCCGTGGGTCAGGTCGGCCCGCGTGACGTTGCCGACGAACTTGCGGTCGGCGCTGTAGGTGTACTCGATGCTCCACTGCACGCCCTCCTCCACCTGATCGACGAACCAAGTGCCGACCAGATAGTTGGCGAGCTTGGCGTCGCGGTAGGTGGGGTCGGTGGCGTCGCTGATTTCGGCGGCCGGCGGTGCGTCGGCCCGCACCGGCGGGATGAAAACCGTGGCCAGCAGGCCGGCCAGCAGCACGGCGATGGGGCGCATCATGGTCTTGCCTCCTTTTAACGCGAGCGCGACGGCGGGGGCGACGGGGCATGCCCCGCGCCTACCCCTGGGTCATTTGACGCCCGCCGGCCGCGACGTGCAAGACCGCCGCCGGGCGCCTTTGCGTCAGATCAAGTTTCCCGCTGCCACAGCATGCCGTGGGTGACGATGAACTGATATTTGCGCGCGTGCTCGCGGATCACCAGCGGGATGTCCTCTTCGCGGCGCAGCACAAAGCCTTGCCCGCGCAGGAAGGCCTTGAGGGCGTCGGCGGATTTCACCGGCGTGCCGTCGGCCTCGAAGCCGCCGAGCCAGGCTTCCTTCGGCGTGAATTGTTCGAGCCACGAATAGGGCGAGAACAGCGCCACCAGACCGCCGACCTTGACCAGCCCGCGCGGCCCGCCGAGGCGGCCGAGGAGCGACTTGGGGCTGGGCAGGCGGCACAGCAGGTTTGCCAGCAGCACCGCGTCGAAGTCGGCCAGTTCGGCCGGCAGCGAGCAGGCGTCGGCCTGGCGGAAGGCGACGCGGTTGCGCTCGATGGCCGGGTCGATGCGGGCGGCGACGGTGTCGCCGAGATCGCCTTCGTCGCGCCGGAAATAGCCGAGGGTGCCGTTCTTCTGCAGCGCTTCGGCGGCGTCGATGAAGGCGCGCGACAGGTCGACGCCGAGCACCGCGTCGAAGCCGCGGGCCAGTTCGAAGCTGGCGCCGCCGACCGCGCAGCCGATGTCGAGCGCCTGCGCGGTGCCGCTGCCGAACTGGGCGGCGCCGTCGAGCAGCCAGTGGGCGCAGCGCTGCGGGAAGGCGGTGGCGCACTGCGGGCCGCCGGGCCACGGCATCTGGGTTTTCGGCTCGCCGTGGTGGAGCAGCATGTATTCGTCGACGATGCGGGCGTCTTCATAGACCTGCAGGCCGGCCTCGGCGGCGTCGAGCAGGACCACTCCGCCGTCGTGCGCGGCCTGCACGACGCGGAAGCCGGCGTGCTGGAAGAAGTGCGGCCGGAAGTGGAAGCGCGCCCACACGCTGGCCT
>SSSX01000147.1 GCA_015657735.1 Zoogloeaceae bacterium | reverse complement strand
TACGCTTTCGACGCGCTCAACGTCGCCGGCCGCGCGCAATATGCGGCAAGTATGCTCGAGACGTGGATGGCGCGCGATTACCGCGCCGCCGAGCCGCACCAGATTTACGGCAGTTCGAAGGCCTATATCGAATACCAGCCGAAGGGCGTGATCGGCAACATGCCGGCCTGGAACTTCCCGGTCGACCTGACTCTTGGCCCCTTGTGCGAGATGCTCGCCGCCGGCAACCGGGTCATCATCAAACCGTCGGAGCAGACCCCGGCCGTGGGCGAACTGCTGGCCGAAATGATCGCCTCGGCTTTCGAGCCGGAACGCGTTGCGGTGGTCAATGGCGGCGTCGACCTGGCGCGCCATTTCAGCACCCTGCGCTGGGATCATCTGCTGTACACCGGCAACACCGCGATCGGTCGCGAGGTGATGATGAACGCGGCGAAGAACCTGGTGCCGGTCACGCTGGAACTGGGCGGCAAGAACCCGACGGTGTTCACCGAAGAGGCCATCACCGAGAAGAACGTGCGGACCATGCTCGGCTCCAAGCTGACCAAGAACGGCCAGCTGTGCATCACCGTCGACCATTGTTACGTGCCCGAGGCGCAGCTGGAGCGCTTCATCGGACTGGTGCGCGCCTATCTGGAAAAGGTCTACGACGACTTCACCACCAGCCCGCTCAACTGCGCCGTCATCAACACGCGTCAGTTCGACCGTCTGCAGCGTTATGCGGACGACGCCAAGGAGCGCGGCACGCGCATCATCGAGATCGGCTCCGCCGCCCAGCGCGGCGAGCGCCCGACCGCCTGCCGGCGCCCATTCACCCTGGTCATCAACCCCGAGCCGGGTTCGCTGCTCGACCAGAACGAAGTGTTTGGCCCGATCCTGCCGATCCGTACCTACACGCAGTTTGACGACGTCGTTGCGTCGATCCAGGCCGGGGAACGTCCGCTGGGCATCTATGTGTTCACCGACCAGGCTGCCCTGGTGGAAAAACTGCAGCGCAACACGGCATCGGGCGGCTTCTGCGTCAATTGCGCCTCGCTGCAGGGCGCGCTGGAGAACATGGGTTTCGGTGGTGTCGGCAACAGCGGCATGGGCCGTCACCATGGTATCGAAGGCTTCCGCGAGTTCTCCAATCCGCGTGGCTGTGTCGAACTGGCCGACGACGCCCAACTGGAACCGATCCTGTCGCCGCACGGCGAGGCGACGCGTCAGTTCCTGCAGGCGGTGACCGGCGGCCTGCTGCCGTAAGCGTCTCGGCCGCCAGCCGATCCGGCGGACGGGATGGCCCGTCCGCCGCGTGTCGCCGGGAGACTTGCCCGGCGCTCGGAGATGTCATAGATGTCATCCCCGCGAAAGCGGGAATCCGGAGAAATCAAAAAAAAGGCATCCCCGCTTGCGCGGGGATGCTTTTTTTTCAGTGTTTCCCTCCTGGCGGTGGCCGCGTCAGAGGATGACCCCCATGTCCCACGGGCAGAATTCCTCTTCTCCGTAACCCAGCGCTTCGCTGTGGGAGCGCTGGCCGGAGGCGACCTCGATGATGCGCTCGAAGATTTTCCTGCCGACCTGTTCCACCGTTTCGGTTCCATCCAGGATGGTGCCGGCGTTGATGTCCATGTCGTCCGGCATGCGCTCGTACAGTCTGGTGCTGCCCGCCAGCTTGATCGAGGGCGCAGGCTTGCAGCCGAAGGCCGAGCCGCGATCGGTCGTGAACACCATGACATGTGCCCCGCCGGCCACCTGTGCGGTGGCACCGACCGGGTCGAAGGCCGGGGCGTCCATGAACACCAGCCCCTTGCCAGCCTCGACCTGCTCGGCGTACTGGTAGACGGCGTTGAGATTGGTGGTGCCGCCCTTGGCAAGCGAGCCCAGCGACTTTTCGATGATGGTGGTCAGGCCGCCGGCCTTGTTGCCCGGCGACGGGTTGTTGTTGATGGTCATGTTGTGCTTGGCCGCGAACGCTTCCCACCACTTGATGCGCTCGACCAGCTTCCGCCCGATTTCCTCGGTTGCCGCACGCGCCGTGAGCAGATGCTCGGCGCCGTAACACTCGGTGGTTTCCGAGAGAATGGCGGTGCCGCCCTGGCGAACCAGCAGATCCACCGCGTAGCCCAGCGCCGGATTGCAGCTGATGCCG
>SSSX01000146.1 GCA_015657735.1 Zoogloeaceae bacterium | reverse complement strand
GCGCACCCTGCACGACGAAGTGCTGCCCCACCGGGCAGCGCGCTGATCTGTAAAATAGCATCGTGCAGTGTGGGCAGCACTTCGTCGTGCAGGGTGCGCCGCGTCGCCAGATCGACCACGCGGCTGGTTGCCACGCGTTTACGCTGGAGCTTGAGCAGGCGCTCGGTCATCGTCTCGCTGACGAGCAGATCGATGATTCGCTCGCCGCTTGCCTGGGCAATGTCGATTTCTTCGACCCCGAGCGCGTCGTCGCCCACCCTGATCTGTCGCTGGCCTCCGGCGCCATCCGCGGCTGGGACCGCCGCAACCAGTTCTACTTCCAGCTCCTCGCCAGCCTCGCCGACCACTACCAGTTCGACATCGACACGCCCTTCGAGGCCCTGCCGGCGCAGATCCGCCACGTGGTGCTGCACGGCTCCGGGCGCGACAAGATCGCCTTCCGCTATCTCGCCGACGGCGGCAAGGCGGTGCTCAAGGAGCACACCTTCGAGGGCATCATCCCCAACCTCGAGCGCCGCTACCGGGAAACCGATTCAATCGCCGTGCGCGAGGAGCTCGCCAAGTATCGCGCCAACTGCCCCTGCCCCAGCTGCCACGGCACCCGCCTGCGCACCGAGGCGCGCTTCGTGCTGATCGGCGAGCGCAACCTGTCGGAAGTCAGCCGCCTGCCGCTGGCCCACTGCAAGGCTTTCTTCGACGAGCTCGCCATGACCGGCCAGCGTGCCCAGGTAGCCGAGAAGATCGTCAGCGAGATCTCCAGCCGGCTGCAGTTCCTCATCAATGTTGGGCTGGATTATCTCTCGCTGGACCGCTCCGCCGACACCCTCTCGGGCGGCGAAGCCCAGCGCATCCGCCTCGCCAGCCAGATCGGCTCCGGCCTCACCGGCGTGATGTACGTGCTCGACGAGCCCTCCATCGGCCTGCACCAGCGCGACAACGACCGCCTCCTCGAAACCCTGCGCCGCCTGCGCGACATGGGCAACACGGTGATCGTCGTCGAGCACGACGAGGACGCCATCCGCATGGCCGACTACGTCGTGGACATGGGCCCCGGCGCCGGCGAGCACGGCGGCCAGGTCATCGCCGAAGGCCGGCCGGACGACGTCGCCGCCCATCCCGACTCGCTCACCGGCGCCTACCTGTCGGGCGTGCGCTTCATCCCGCTGCCCGAACGGCGGCGCCCGGCCGACCCCGACAAGACGCTGCGCATCGAAGGCGCCAGCGGCAACAACCTCAAGCACGTCAGCGTCGACCTGCCGGTCGGCCTGCTCACCTGCGTCACCGGCGTCTCGGGCAGCGGCAAGAGCACACTGATCAACGACACCCTCTACGCCCACGTGGCCCGCCACGTGAACGGCAGCAACATCGAGGCGGCGCCGTGCACCGCCATCCACGGCCTCGACCACTTCGACAAGGTCATCAACGTCGACCAGAGCCCCATCGGCCGCACGCCGCGCTCCAACCCGGCCACCTACACCGGCCTGCTGACGCCGATCCGCGATCTGTTCTCCGGCGTGCCGGAAGCCAAGGCGCGCGGCTACGGCCCCGGCCGCTTCAGCTTCAACGTCAAGGGCGGGCGCTGCGAAGCCTGCCAGGGCGACGGCCTGATCAAGGTCGAGATGCACTTCCTGCCCGACATGTACGTGCCGTGCGACATCTGCCACGGCAAACGCTACAACCGCGAAACGCTGGAAATCCGCTACAAGGGCAAGACGATCTACGAAGTGCTCGAGATGACCGTCGAACAGGCGCTCGACTTCTTCAACGCGGTGCCCGTCGTGGCGCGCAAGCTCGACACGCTGACGCAGGTCGGCCTCGGCTACATCCGCCTCGGCCAGAGCGCCACCACCCTCTCCGGCGGCGAAGCCCAGCGCGTCAAGCTGGCGCTCGAACTGTCCAAGCGCGACACCGGCCGCACCCTCTACATCCTCGACGAACCCACCACCGGCCTGCACTTCGCCGACATCGAGATGCTGCTGTCGGTGCTCCACCGCCTGCGCGACCACGGCAACACCGTGGTCGTCATCGAACACAACCTCGACGTCATCAAGACCGCCGACTGGCTGATCGACATGGGCCCCGAGGGCGGCAACGGCGGCGGCAGCGTGGTCGGCTGCGGCACGCCCGAAACCCTCGCCGCGACGCCTGCCAGCCACACCGGCCAATACCTCGCCAAACTCCTCGCGACCCGCTGAAAGCCCCCATGTCCGAAATCTGGTCCGCCCTCCGCCCGCAGCTCGAACAACTCTCCTCGCCGCTACCCCTCGCCGCCCTCCGGCAAGCCGAGGCCCACCGCGACGAAATCGCCCCCGACCTGATCGCCGAACTGCTGCTGATCGCCGCCGACCCCGCGCCCGCCCAGGCCGAGGGCTACGTCCTGCACCTCTACGCGATGCTGCTCCTCGCCCGCTGGCGCGACAGCCGCGCCTACCGGCCGCTGGCCGAACTCGGCCACCTCGACGAAGCCACCGTCGACAGCGTCTTCGGCCAGTTGGTCCACGACAGCTACGGTCGCGCGCTGGCCTCGTGCTGCGACGGCGACATCGCGCCGCTCGCCGACCTCGCCAACGACGAAGAGGCCAGCGTCTGGGCCCGCGGCGCAGCCGTCGAGGCACTCACCCTCGCCGCGCTCGAAGGACGCACCGCGCGCGGCCCGGCGATCGATTTCCTCGCCGACCTCGGCGCCCGCGAAGCCCAGCTCGTCAAGGACAAGCCCGACGCCGGCGCCGAGCTCGAGCTGCTCGACATCCTCGTCAGCCATCTCGCCGACCTCGGCGCGGCCGAACTGCTGCCGACCGTCCGCGAATGGTTCGCCGCCCGCCTCGTCGACGACAGCTACGCCGACCCCGACGACATCGCCGCCGACATCCAGCGCAGCCCCGCCGACAATCTCGCCCGGCTGCGCGAGGCCGGCCGCGGCCTGATCGACGACGTGGTCCGCGAAACCGCCCTGTGGCCCGCCTTCCACCACCTGCCGCCGGTCGCCCTGCCGCCGATTCCCCTCGGTACGCTGCGCGAACCCATCAAGCGCGACGAAGCCAAGGTCGGCCGCAACGACCCCTGCCCCTGCGGCAGCGGCCGCAAATACAAAAAATGCCACGGCGCCACCTGAACGCCTTCCCCCCGTCATCGGGCCGCGGCGCCGCCT
>SSSX01000886.1 GCA_015657735.1 Zoogloeaceae bacterium | reverse complement strand
CTTCATGTACGACAGCAGGATCGGCAGCAGCATCTTGTTGGTGACGATCATCACCGTGACGCCCAGGGTTGCGGTGAAGGCGAGTTCGCGGACGATTTCGATATCGACGAAGGCGATCACCAGAAATCCGAGCGCGTTGGCGACCAGCGCCATGGCCCCCGGGACGAACAGCTTCTGCACGCAGATGCGCGATGCGCTCACCCCGTCCATGCCCTTCAGCGTTTCCAGTTTCCACGCGTTGGTCATCTGCACTGCGTGCGACACGCCGATCGAGAAGATCAGGAAGGGAACCAGGATCGACATCGGATCGAGGGCCAGACCCAAAAGCGGCAGCAGGCCGAGGAGCCACACGACAGGAACCAGCGCGCAGATCAGCGCCCACGCGGTCAGCATGGTCGAACCGGAGTACCAGCGGAGGACGACGGCGGTAATCAGGAAGGCGATGCCGAAGAAGGCCAGCACCCCATTGGCGCCGTTGGCGATGTCGCCAGCCGATTTGGCGAAGCCGATGATGTGCACCGACACGGCGTCGTTCTCGTATTTGCCGCGGATTTCCTCCAGCCGCTGCGCCACCTCCTGCAGATCGAGCCGGCCGCCGGTCTGCGGGTCCTGCTCCTGAAGGGTCGCCACCACCATCGCCGCGGTGTGATCGTTGGCCACGATGCGTCCGATCCACGCCGACTTGAGGACGTTGTCGCGCACGGCGGCCAGTTGCTCGGGCGTTCCCGCGAAATCGGAGCCGACGATGTTGCCGCCGCGGAAACCGTCTTCCACCACCTCGTGATAGCGGACGGTCGGCGAAAACAGCGAGGTGACGGAACTGCGCTCGACGCCGCGCGACAGCGAGCAGCGCACCTTCATGGGTATCCGCCGCGCCGACGGCCGGGTGGCGACGCGCAATTACATCGGTGTGATCTCCAGCGTCAATTGCTCGGCAACCGCCGTCAAGATGATCGGCGAGCACTACCGCAACAAGCTTGGCGATTACCCCAATGTCGACGGCGTGCTGGCCCTGACCCACAAGAGCGGCTGCGGTCTGGATCACCCCCTCGCCGGCATCGAATCGCTGAAGCACGCACTGGCCGGCTATGTGCGCCATCCCAACATCGCACACGTGATCATCGTCGGCCTCGGCTGTGAAATCGCCAACCTCGGCGACGTGCTGGCCGGCGCACCGGGGGATTCGTACTCGATCCAAACCGAGGGCGGAACCCCGAAGCTGGTCGAGAAGGTGATCGCGCGCATCGACGCACTCCTGCCGCAAGTCAACGCCGTCGAGCGCGAGCCCGTTCCGCTGTCGGAACTGAAACTGGCCATGCAGTGCGGCGGCTCGTCCGGCGTCTCCGGCATCAGCTGCAATCCGGCGCTGGGCTACGCGGTGGATCTGCTGGTTCGCCAGGGCGGCACCGCCATTCTCTCGGAAACCACCGAGTGTTACGGCGCCGAGCATCTGCTCACGGCGCGTGCGGCAACCGAGGAAATCGG
>SSSX01000885.1 GCA_015657735.1 Zoogloeaceae bacterium | reverse complement strand
TCCGCCTTCGGCGGTGCTGGCGACGGTGATCTGGGCGCCCGGACGGAAGCTGCCGGCGAGTTCCCGCGTCAGCTTCGGGTTGTTGGCCTGGGCGGTCTGGGCGCCGGCCGACACGCCGAGCCGGCGCAGCGCGCTGGCGAGGCTTTCGCCGGGGCGTACCTTGTCTTCGCGGATGAAGGGGCGCGGATCGTCGCGCTCGATGGAAAGAGGGAGCGTGCCGATCTGCTCGACCACGGTTTCAAGCGGAGGCTGATCGGCGGGGGAGCCGGGCACGACGGCGACGGCCGCCGCCATGCCGATGGCGGACCCGATGCCGACGCTGGCGAGGCGCCAGAGCCGCGCCGGGTCGGCTTCGCGAAGCTTTTTGAGATGCGCTAGAATCGCCGTCTTTTCTCCAAGCATCGGACTTTCCAAGCAAAAACAAGCGGCGGAGTCTACCAAAAAGTTCGCGGCCGGGGCTTGTTCAAGGATAAATATGACTGAAATTACTGCGGCGCTGGAGCTCGTCAAGCGTGGCGCCGACGAGCTGCTGATCGAAGCCGAACTGATCGAGAAGCTCAAGTCCGGCCGCCCCCTGCGGGTCAAGGCGGGCTTCGACCCCACCGCGCCGGATCTCCATCTGGGGCACACGGTACTGATCAACAAGCTGCGCCATTTTCAGGAACTCGGTCACCAGGTGATGTTCCTGATCGGTGACTTCACCGGGATGATCGGCGATCCGTCGGGCAAGAACACGACGCGCCCCCCGCTCACCCGCGAGCAGGTGCTCGAAAACGCCAAGACCTATCAGGAGCAGGTCTTCAAGATTCTCGATCCGGCCAAGACCGAGGTGTGCTTCAACTCGAGCTGGATGGAGGCGCTCGGGGCGTCGGGGATGATCCGTCTCGCCGCGCAGCACACGGTCGCGCGGATGCTCGAGCGTGACGACTTCTCGAAGCGCTACGCCGCCCAGCAGTCGATTGCGATTCATGAATTCCTGTACCCCTTGTGCCAGGGCTACGACTCGGTTGCGATGAAGGCCGATGTCGAACTGGGCGGTACGGATCAGCGCTTCAACCTGCTCGTCGGCCGCGAACTCCAGAAGCACTACGGCCAGGCGCCCCAGTGCGTATTGACGATGCCGCTGCTGGAGGGGCTGGACGGCGTCAACAAGATGTCGAAGTCACTCGGCAACTATATTGGTATCTACGAGCCGCCCAATGAGATCTTCGGCAAGATCATGTCGGTGTCCGACGATCTCATGTGGCGTTACTACGATCTGCTGTCGTTCCGCCCGGCGGCCGAGATCAAGGCGCTGCGCCACTCGATCAGCGAGGGACGTAATCCTCGCGACGTAAAGGTGATGCTGGCGCAGGAGATCGTCGCGCGTTTCCACGGCGCGGCGGCGGCAACGGCTGCGCTCGAGGATTTCGAAGCCCGCTTCCAGCGCAACGCGATTCCGGACGAGATGCCGGAAGTGAGGCTGGAGGCTGGGGTCGAAGGGCTTGGCGTCGCGGCCGTGCTCAAGCAGGCGGGCCTGACGGCCAGCACCTCGGAGTCGCTGCGGATGATCGATCAGGGTGGCGTGCGGTTGAACGGCGAGAAAGTGTCCGATCGCGGCCTCGTGCTGCCGGCAGGCGAGGTTGTTGTGCTGCAGGTGGGCAAGCGCAAGTTCGCCCGCGTGACGCTCGCTTAAAATTTATTTTCTCAATGTAGTTGACGCGTTCCGATAGTCCCTTATAATGCGCCCTCTTTCGCAGCGGCATTGTTGTTTTGGATGCGGCGGCGGGGAGGGTGCCGGGGCTGGGTGGTTTGGGTTTCCGGTGGCATCAGGCGTTTGGCGAATCGGCGGTACAGAAGATTTCGCGAGAT
>SSSX01000884.1 GCA_015657735.1 Zoogloeaceae bacterium | reverse complement strand
GATCGGATGATGGGCGAGGCGGCCGCCGGCCTGCGCATGGGGCACCACCAGACAGTCGAAACCGAGCTGGGTGCCGCTGCCGATGGTCACGAAATGCGGGTCGAAGACCAGCCCGGACGAGTACGTCCCCTCGCCGACCCGCGCCCCCAGCGCGATCAGCACCAGCCGCGACAGCGGCACCGGGATGATCGACAGGCGCAGCAGCGGCAGAAAGATCATCAGCCAGAACATGATGTAGACAAGGTAGCGGAACTCCTCCGCCGAGCCGACCGCAATCTCTCCCTCAGGCAGCGGCCAGAATTTCAGGAAGACGCGATAGACGAACGTCGTCAGCGCCAGAAAAACCAGCACCGCCAGCAGCGACTGCACCACGACACCCAGCGGAAGGCGCGTCGCCCAGGCGTCAACTGCCCATGCCAGCGCAATCGCCGCCACCAGCGGAAGGGCCAGCAATGCCTGAAAAATCAAAATCGGCAGAATCGTTACTTTTCGCATGAAATCGCTCGACAAGCGGCTACCGACAGGACAACGGCACCTCGCCGCCGAACGTTAGCACAATCCCTCCGCGGCCCGCCAAGCCGCCCCGAACCCCCGCCTGCCGGCCCTGGCTGGCCGGATGCCAAACACGGACGCCAGCCCCGCGTCCGTGACATACTTCACGCCACCAAACACCCGCGCGCGCCGGCCGCCGGGGCGCAGTGTCGAAAAATTTTACAAACCCTCATCAACTCCCCCCGCCTCAAGTCTTTTGCAATTTTTAGGACATTGTAAACAAACGACTTTAGATTTCTGGCATGGATATCGCTTACGTAAAGCGCGGGGCGACAACTTGCACATCGTCCGAATTCAAGTCACCAAGTTATCAACCGGAGAATCTAGATGAAAAAAATGCTGAAAATCGCGGCTGCCGTTGCTGCCCTCGGCCTGTCCGCCGGCGCCCAGGCCGATGCAGTGATCGACCTGTTCAACACCGACCAGGCCCAAATCGTTGATACCGGCGTCGTTGACGGCGCTGGCGTGTGGGCAACCGAAGCCGGCTCCGGCGTCGACACCACCATCATCGGTGGCTACCGTGACCTGTACGTCGAGAAGCTGAGCGGCACCGTCAACAAGGTCGTCAAGGCCGACGTGAGCGGCGGCTTCCTGAACTACTCCTCCGACACCATCACCACCGGCAAGGGCATTGTCCGTTGGGACGGCGCCGGCTCCACCACCGCCTACATCCCGCTGATGGGCCTGGGCGACAAGGATCTGAGCGTCTACACGAACTTCCAGCTGTTCACGATGTTCTCGGACAACGGCTTCGCCTTCGACCTCGAGCTCTACACGGACGCCACCCACTGGTCCCGCCTGAGCCTGATCTCCAACGCGCATGACGCCGGTGGCGTCGAGCCGGGCATCTCGTCCTACATCCCGCTGTGGGGCTTCACCGATTGCACCAACTCGATCCCGGCCTACACCACCACCTGCGGCTCCGCCGGCGCGGTTGATCTGGAGCACGTCAATGCCATCCAGGCCATCATCGATCCGTTCGGTGGCACGTCCGCCCTCGACCTGACCCTGAACCAGGTTCTGGCCATTCCCGAACCCGCTTCCCTGGCTCTGCTGGGTGCTGGCCTGTTCGGCGCGATGGGCTC
>SSSX01000883.1 GCA_015657735.1 Zoogloeaceae bacterium | reverse complement strand
TCGACCTGCACCCGGCCGCCCCCGGCCCGCTCCTGCCCGCCGATCAGGCGCAGCAGGGTCGTCTTGCCGCTGCCGCTGCCGCCCATGATGGCCACCACCTTGCCACGCGGGATCGACATCGAAACATCGCGCAGGATCGTCCGTTCGCCGTAGGCGAAACGCACGTTCTCAAGGCGGACTAGAGGTTCGGACATGGGAAAATGTTGCATTGCGGGATAACAATTGTAGCAGAGGGAGCGCACCGTGACATGCGGGCAATCCCGAGCCTGTAAAGAAATATCTCGTCACATCAAGGTCTTGAGCATCGCAAAGCGGCGTGAGCCGGAGCCGTTTATAATGCATGGTTCCGGTCCGCCGACGAAACGCAGCGCCAGCCGATCCGCCCGCCATTCTCTTCGATCTTTCCCGCCGATGCAGGACAAAATGCAGGACAAATACCTCCCCGCCGACATCGAACGTGCCGCCCAGCAACACTGGGACGACAGCGCCGCCTTCCGCGTCTCTGCCGACGCCGCGAAGCCCAAGTACTACTGCCTGTCCATGTTTCCCTACCCCTCGGGCAAGCTGCACATGGGCCACGTGCGCAACTACACCATCGGCGACGTGCTGTCCCGCTTCCACCGCATGCGCGGCTACAACGTCCTGCAGCCGATGGGCTGGGACGCCTTCGGCCTGCCCGCCGAGAACGCAGCGATCAAGAACAGGGTGCCGCCGGCGAAGTGGACCTACGACAACATCGCCTACATGAAGCAGCAGCTCAAGTCGCTGGGTTTTGCCATCGACTGGAGCCGCGAGCTCGCCACCTGCACGCCCGAATACTACAAGTGGAACCAGTGGATCTTCCTGCGCATGCTCGAAAAGGGCATCGCCGAGCGCAAGACGCAGGTCGTGAACTGGGACCCGGTCGACCAGACCGTGCTCGCCAACGAACAGGTCATCGACGGCCGCGGCTGGCGCACCGGCGCGCTGGTCGAAAAGCGCGAGATTCCCGGCTACTACCTCAAGATCACCGACTACGCCGACGAGCTGCTGTCCGACCTCGACCACCTGCCCGGCTGGCCGGAACGCGTCAAGCTGATGCAAGCCAACTGGATCGGCAAGAGCACCGGCGTGCGCTTCGCCTTCACCCACGCCATCGAGGACGACGACGGCCTGATCGGCGGCGGACGGATGTGGGTGTTCACCACCCGCGCCGACACCATCATGGGCGTCACCTTCTGCGCCGTGGCCGCCGAGCACCCGCTGGCCGCGCATGCCGCCAGGTCCAACCCGGGCCTCGCCGCCTTCATCGACAAGTGCCGCCACGGCTCGGTGATGGAAGCCGACATGGCGACGATGGAGAAGGAAGGCATGCCCACCGGCCTCCACGTCATCCACCCGATCACCGGCAAGCACGTCGAAGTGTGGGTCGGCAACTACGTGCTGATGAGCTACGGCGACGGCGCGGTGATGGGCGTGCCCGCCCACGACGAACGCGACTTCGCCTTCGCCCGCAAATACGAACTGCCGATCCACCAGGTCATCGCGGTCGGCGACAAGCCCTATTCCACCGACGCCTGGCAGGAGTGGTACGCCAGCAAGGACGGCGTCTGCGTCAATTCCGGCAAGTACGACGGCCTCGCCTACGAAGCGGCCGTCGACGCGATCGCCGCCGACCTGGCGGCCGAATCCGCCGGCGAGAAAAAGGTGCAGTGGCGCCTGCGCGACTGGGGCATCTCCCGCCAGCGCTACTGGGGCTGCCCGATCCCCATCATCCACTGCGACAGCTGCGGCCCGGTGCCGGTGCCCGACAACCAGCTGCCGGTGGTGCTGCCCGAAGACTGCGTGCCGGACGGCTCCGGCAACCCTCTCAACAAGCGCGAGGATTTCCTCGCCTGCAGCTGCCCCCGCTGCGGCAAGCCGGCCCGTCGCGAAACCGACACGATGGACACCTTCGTCGATTCGTCGTGGTACTACGCCCGCTACGCCACCGGTTTCGGCGCCGCCAGCATGGTCGATGACGAAACCGGTTACTGGATGACCGTCGACCAGTACATCGGCGGCATCGAACACGCGATCCTGCACCTGCTGTATTCGCGCTTCTGGACCAAGGTCATGCGCGACCTGGGCCTGGTGAGCTACCGCGAGCCCTTCGCCCACCTGCTCACCCAGGGCATGGTGCTGAACAACGCCTTCTTCCACAAACCCGACGGCGGCGGCAAGAATTACTACTGGGAAAGCGAGCTGGACGTCCGGAAGGACGCCAAGGGCCAGATCACCGGCGCCACCCTCAAGTCCGACGGCACGGCGCTCGAGCACGAACTGACCACCATGTCCAAGTCGAAGAACAACGGCGTGGACCCGCAGGCGCTGATCGAACAATACGGCGCCGACACCGCCCGCTTCTTCATGATGTTCGCCGCGCCGCCCGAGCAGACCCTCGAATGGTCCGACGCCGGCGTCGAGGGCGCCTACCGCTTCCTGCG
>SSSX01000145.1 GCA_015657735.1 Zoogloeaceae bacterium | reverse complement strand
GCGATCATCCGGTTGATCTGCCATTGCTGGGCGATCGACAGGGAGTTGTTCACCACCCAGTAGAGCACCAGACCGGCCGGGAACCACAGGAACATGAAGGTGAACATGATCGGCATCAGCATCATCACCTTGGCCTGGATCGGATCGGGCGGGGCCGGGTTGAGGCGGGTCTGGATCAGGCTGGTGGCGCCCATGATCAGCGGCAGGATGTAGTACGGGTCTTTCACCGACAGATCCTGGATCCAGCCCAGCCACGGCGCGCCGCGCATTTCGACGACGCCGAGGAGCACCCAGTAAAGGGCGATGAAGACCGGAATCTGGATCAGGATGGGCAGGCAGCCGCCGAGCGGATTGACTTTCTCGCGCTTGTAGAGGTCCATCATGGCCTGCTGCATCTTCATCTTGTCGTCGCCGTACTGCTCCTTCATGCGCTGCAGGCGCGGGCCGAGGGTCTTCATCTTGGCCATCGACTTGTAGCTGGCGGCGGACAGCGGGAAGAACAGCGCCTTCAGCGCGATGGTGACGAGGATGATCGCCCAGCCCCAGTTGCCGGTGAGCTTGTGGAACCAGTCGAGCACCCAGAACAGCGGCGCAGCGATGAGGGTCAGCCAGCCGTAGTCGACGACCAGATCGAAGCCGTTGGCGAACTTGGCGAGACGGCTCTGTTCCTGCGGGCCGGCATACAGCGGCACCGCAACCTTGCCGGTCTGGCCGGGGGCGATGGCGGCCACAGGAACGATCACGCCGGTCGAGTAGAGATCGGACGAAACCTGGTTGGCGAAGAATTCGCGCTCGCCGGCAACCGGCGCCCAGCCGGCGACGAAGTAGTGCTGGACCATCGCCGCCCAGCCGTCGGCGGCCTTGGTGACGAACTTGGCCTTCTTGCTGGCGATGTCCTCGAAGCTGACCTTCTGGTACTTGTCGGCCTCGGTGTAGAAGGCCGGGCCGGTGAAGGTCTGCACGCCAAAGCCGCCGGGCTGTTCGGCGGCCTTGCCGTCGCGGGTGAACTGGAAGTAGGCGTGCGGTGTGAGCGGCGCGCTGCTGCCGTTGCCGATCTCGTAGCTGATCTCGGCCTGGTAGCTGCCGCGGTGGAAGGTGATCAGCTTGGCGACCTTGATGCCGTCGGCGGTGGCCGGCGCGTCGAGGCGCAGGGTGACCGCGTCCTCGCCCGGCTTCAGTTCGACGTTGGTGGTGCCGAGCGCGAACAGGGTCTTGTGGGTCGGCAGGCCGTTGCCGATCAGGCCGCTCTGCGCCGAGTAGTTGTGCTTCTCGCCGTTGTCGAAGAGCACGTAGTTGCGGCTCTTGTCTTCGGTGGCCTTGTGCTGGGTGAGTTCGAGCCGGACGATGTCGCCGCCCTGGGCCGACACTTCGGCCACCAGTACGTCGGTGCGGATCGTCGCCTTCGGCGCGGCGACCGCGGCTGGCGCGGCGGCGGGCTGACCCGGCAGCGTGGCGGCAGCGGCGCCGGCCGATGGCGTCGGGGTCGGCACGCCGGGGGTGGCATTGGCGGCGACCGGGGCGTCGACCTTGGGATGGGTGTGCTTCTGCCAGCCGTCCCACAGCATGACCAGCGAGAACGAGAAGACGAGAAGGAGGATCAGGCGACGGTTATCCATCGGAGTCAGTGTCAGGAAGGAGTGGGCGGAAGTTCGGACGGGGTGCTCAGGGTACCGGATCGTAGCCGCCGCCGCTGAACGGATGGCAGCGGCACACGCGACGCGTCGCCAGCCAGCCGCCCTTCAGCGCGCCGTGACGCTGCACGGCTTCGATGGCGTATTCGGAACAGGATGGCACGAAACGGCAGTTGCGGCCGAGCAGCGGGCTGACGGCATAGCGGTAGACGCGCAGCAGCGCGACGAGGATGGCCTTCACGGCGCGGCTTTCGGCCTGGGCAGGCGGCCGAGCAGGGCGGTCATCTCTTCGCGCATCGCACGCCTCGTCACGTCGTCGAGCCGGGCCGACAATCGTAGCACCAGATCGTAGGGCGGCAGCTTTGCATGGGCGTGACGGAACACGTCGCGACCGATGCGCTTGACGAGGTTGCGCTGCACTGCGCGCTTGGCCAGCTTCTTGGCGACGACGAGCCCGAGGCGCGCCGAGCCGGCGGCGTTCGGGCTGTAGTGCAACGCGAAGTGCGCGCCGCGAAGGACCCGCCGAAAAGCAAAAACGGATGAAAATTCATCCGTTTTGTGCAGTCGCAATGACGAGTCGAAGCCGAATCCGGCCGGTTGTGCAACTTCCGCTGCCGCTGCCTGGCAGGCATCGGAAGGGGCCGCGGCGGTCAGGCTTGCCTCGACAGCCTTAGACGGCGAGACGATGACGGCCCTTGGCGCGGCGAGCGGCGATGACCTTGCGACCGCCACGGGTGGCCATGCGGACCAGGAAGCCGTGGGTGCGCTTGCGACGGACGACGGACGGTTGGTAAGTACGTTTCATTTTACGTGCCCGGAAAGTTGAGTCAAACGCGTAATTTCATACGTTAACCCTCTGTTTGTCAAGAGCCTTTCG
>SSSX01000144.1 GCA_015657735.1 Zoogloeaceae bacterium | reverse complement strand
GGCACGCTGCGCGCCGGCGCCGTGTCGGCCGGCGACCTGATCGAAGCCTCGAAGAACGGCCTCGAATACCGCCCCGACGCCGGCGGCCGCGGCTGGCGGCTGATCCGCAAGAGCAACGTGCCGGTGATGCGCCTCGACCCGGACGAACTCGCCTCGCCCGAAATGCGCGCCTTCGAACAGGCCTTCCACCTGCGCCCCGGCGCCACCGAACTGCGGATCACCCAGGAAGCGCTGATCCCCTTCCGCTCGACGCTGCCCCGCGATGGCGTCGCCAGCCTCGACCTCGAAACCCGCTCGCTGCTGCAGGCGCTGTACTACGTCAGCCACGGCGTCGACGTGCCGGCCGCACACCGCGCCCGCGGCCTCGCCACCGTCACCCGCGACGACGCCGGCCGCGATTTCGACTGGCACGCCGTGATGCACGACCTGTTCCACGTGCGGAGCAGCGACCAGCGCCCGACCAACGCCCACGTCGCCGTGCAGTACAAGGGCGCCTGGTTCTACGTGGACGAAGCCGACCAGGACACCAAGGCCACCTTCTCGCTGCTCGTCGAGCTGTCGCGCCTCGAGCTCAGCGGCAAGACCGGCCCCGGCCCGCAGCTCACGCTGCCGGTCGGACGCTGACCCGCGCGTCATCGCCTCTGTAGAAATTCACAGCCGCGCCGGCTACACTCCGCACTTTATGCGGAACACATCATGAGTCTGGCCGTCCTCTCCAGCCGCGCCCTCGTCGGCCTGCAGGCGCCGGAAGTCTGCGTCGAGGTGCACCTCGCCAACGGCCTGCCGGCGTTCACGCTGGTCGGCCTGCCCGATGTCGAGGTGCGCGAGGCCCGCGACCGGGTCCGCGCCGCGCTGCACACCGGCCAGTTCGAGTTCCCGCAGCGGCGCATCACCGTCAACCTGGCGCCGGCCGACCTGCCCAAGGAAGGCGGCTGCTTCGATCTGCCGATCGCCCTCGGCATCCTCGCCGCGTCCGGGCAGATCCCGGCGGAACCGCTCGGCGCCTTCGAATTCGCCGGCGAACTGTCGCTGACCGGCGAACTGCGCCCCGTGCGCGGCGCCCTCGCGCTGGCCCGCCAGGCCGCCGACAGCGGCCGCACGCTGATCCTGCCCGCCGCCAATGCCGCCGAGGCGGCGCTGGTCCGCGGCGTCACCATCCTGCCGGCGGCCAGCCTGCTGGCCGTCGTCGCCCACCTGTGCGGCCACACGCTCATCGAGGCCTACGCCGGCAGCGCGCTCGCGCCGCCCACCGGCCACCCCGACCTCGCCGACGTCAAAGGGCAGGCCCAGGCCCGCCGGGCCCTCGAAGTCGCCGCCAGCGGTCAACATTCGCTGCTGTTCTACGGCCCGCCCGGGACCGGCAAGTCGATGCTCGCCCAGCGCCTGCCCGGCCTGCTGCCGCCGATGGACGACGACGAAGCCCTCGAGAGCGCCGCCATCCAGTCGGTCGAAGGCGGCTTCCGGCCGGAACGCTGGCGCCAGCGCCCATTCCGGGCACCCCATCACTCCTCGTCGTCGGCCGCCCTCGTCGGCGGCGGCAGCACGCCACGCCCCGGCGAGATCAGTCTGGCCCATCACGGCATTTTGTTTTTGGACGAGCTACCCGAATTCGACCGCCGCGTCCTCGAAGCGCTCCGCGAACCGCTCGAAACCGGTCACATCACCATCTCGCGCGCAGCCCGCCGGGCCGAGTTCCCGGCCCGCTTCCAGCTCGTCGCGGCGATGAACCCGTGCCCCTGCGGCTACCACGGCGCGCCCGACGGCCGCTGCCGATGCACGCCGGACCAGATCGCCCGCTACCGGGGCAAGCTCTCCGGCCCGCTCCTCGACCGCATCGACCTGCTCCTCGAAGTGCCCGGCGTGCCGGTCGCCGAGCTGCAGGCGGCCCCCGCCGGCGAGCCCTCGGCGGCCGTGCGCGAGCGGGTCGCGCGCAGCTGGGCGATCCAGCACGCCCGCCA
The DNA here is from genome assembly GCA_015657735.1 of Zoogloeaceae bacterium. Lineage (GTDB taxonomy): Bacteria > Pseudomonadota > Gammaproteobacteria > Burkholderiales > Rhodocyclaceae > Zoogloea. The sequence continues at coordinate 16,799 of SSSX01000144.1, read as the reverse complement.
GCGCAAGCCCAACGCACGCCTCGCCGGCAGCGAGATCGAACACTGGTGCCAGCCCGACGCCGCCGGCCGCAAGCTGCTCGGCACCGCCATCGAGCGCCTGCGCCTGTCGGCCCGCGGTTACCATCGCATCCTCAAAGTCGCGCGTACAATCGCCGACATGAACGAGGCCGGCAGCATCGGCGCGACCCACGTGGCCGAAGCCATCCAGAGCCGCCGCGGCCTCGGCGAATTCGTCTAATCGAGCAGGAGCTTCACGTGGCACCCACCCTCCCCGCCGGTGCCCCCCGCGCCAAGAACTGGCTGGCCTGGTTCGTCGGCTTCATCGTCGTCATCGCCGCGCTCGCCGCCGGCTACACCTGGCTGGTGCTCAACTGGAGCTATTCGGCAGGCGAACGGGCCGGTTACGTGCAGAAGTTCTCCCAGAAGGGCTGGCTGTGCAAGACCTGGGAAGGCGAGCTGGCGATCGTCGCGATCCCCGGCAGCCTGCCGGAAATCTTCAAGTTCACGGTGCGCGACGACAAAGTCGCCGCCAACATCAACGCCGTGATGGGCAAGCGCGTCGCCCTCAGTTACGACCAGCACGTGGGCATTCCGTCCACGTGCTTCGGCGAAACCGGCTACTTCGTCAGCAAGATCCACGCCGTCGAATAAGCCACCGGCCGCGCCGCCCGCCGGCAGCGCGGCTACGAAAGCCCCCATGCCCCACATCCAGCTGGCGGCGCTGCTCGCGGCGCTCGCCACCGTCGGTCCCTTCTCGATCGACACCTACCTGCCGGCCCTCCACGCCATCGGCACCGATCTCGGCGTGAGCACCGCCGCGACCCAGCAGACCCTCACCGCCTACATGCTGCCGATGGCGCTGATGGTGCTGTGGCACGGCGCGCTGTCCGACGCCTTCGGGCGAAAGCGGGTGATCGTCGTGTCGATGCTGCTGTTCGCCGCCGCCTCGGTGGTCTGCGTGTTTGCCGACAGCCTGCGCATGCTGCTGGTCGGCCGCGCGCTGCAGGGCATCAGCGCCGGCTCGGGGATGGTCGTCGGCCGCGCGGTGGTGCGCGACCTCCACGACGGGCCGGCCGCCCAGCGCCTGATGAGCCACGTCAGCATGGCCTTCGCCCTCGGCCCGGCGATTGCACCCATTCTGGGCGGATGGATCTTCAGCGCTTTCGGCTGGCGTGCCATCTTCGTCTTCCTGGCCCTGCTCGGCCTCGCGCTGGCCGGCGTCACCGCCTGGCGCCTGCAGGAATCCCACCCCCCTGCCGCCCGTCACCCGCTGCATCCGGTGCAGCTGGCCCGGCGCTACCGCGAAGTGTTCACCAACCCCGGCTTCCTCCTGCTGACCTTCGCGGTGGGCTTCAACTTCAACGGTTTCTTCGTGTATGTGCTGTCGGCGCCGGTGTTCCTGATCCATCACCTCGGCCTGCCCGAAACGGGTTTCGGCTGGTTCTTCATCCCCACCGTGTCCGGCATGATGGCCGGCTCGGCGCTGTCGGCGCGGCTCGCCGGCAAGCTGCCGCCCCGGCGGACGATCGCCCTCGGCTTCGCGCTGATGCTCGGCGCGGTGGTGGCCAACCTGGGCGTCTCGCTCCTGCTGCCGCCCGGCCTGCCCCAGTCGGTGCTGCCGATCATGCTGTACACCTTCGGTCTGGCGATCGCGATGCCGAGCCTGACCCTGCTCGCCATCGACCACTTCCCCCACCACCGCGGCCTCGCCTCGAGCTGCCAGAGCTTCCTGCAGATGCTGGTCAGCTCGCTGACCGCCGGCGTGATTGCGCCGGCGCTGTGGCACTCGGTCGGCGGTCTGGCCTTCGGCATGCTCGGCAACCTGCTCGCCGGCCTCGCCTGCTTCGGCCTGTGGCGGGCGCGGCTGCGCAATCACACGGCGCCCCCGACATGAACTGGGCGGAGAGCATCGACCTGTACTGCGAACGGACCGGGCCCGAACTGTGGTCCGAGCCGGTGAATGCATTGACCAACCTGGCTTTCGTCGCCGTCGCCGCGCTGCTGTGGCGCCGGGCCGGGCGCCAGGCCGGCGGCGACATCCGCCTGCTGACCGCGCTGATCGCCGCCGTCGGCCTCGGCAGCCTGGTCTTCCACACGCTCGCCAGGCGCTGGGCGGCGCTGCTCGACATCGGCTTCATCGCGATCTTCGTGCTGGCCTACCACCAGCGTTTCCAGGTGCGCCTGCTCGGCCGCAGCGCGGCGGCCGGCTGGCGGGGCGTCGGCGTCTTCGTGCTGCTGGCGGCGCTGTTCGTCGCGGCGACGAAACAGCTGCCGCCGCTGCCGCTGAACGGCTCCGAAATCTACCTGCCGCCCTTCGCGCTGCTCCTCGTCTGCGCCGGCCAGGCCCGCCGGCGCGCCCCGGCCACGGCCCGCTGGCTGCGCCGCGCGGCCGGGCTGTTCGTGGTCAGCATCACCTGCCGGGCCGTCGACCAGGCGCTGTGCCCGGTGTGGCCGCTCGGCACCCACCTCGGCTGGCACCTGGTGAATGCGGCGATGCTGTACTGCTGCATGCGCGCGCTGCTGGCCGGCTCAGCGCCGACGCCGCAGCCCTAGCGCGCCAAGACCGAGCAGCGCCAGCGCCGCGCCGGCCGGTTCCGGCAGCTGCCCCGGCGGCGCGACGATCTGCGCGACATCCAGGTTGAGCGCGGCATTCTGGGCGCCCAGATAGTTGCCCAGCTCGTCCGGCGTCGGGTTCGAATCGCTGCCGACCAGTGCCTCGTTCGTGTCCGGGTCGTACAGGCCGGCGTAGCGGTAGAACTCGTAACGCCGCAGGATCGACGCCGCCTTCGGCCCGACCGGCACGCCGTAACCGCTTTCGAGCTTGCCCGAATCGGGATTGCCGGGATCGGTCTGCAGCAGCTGCCACTCGATCTCGGTGCTGGCGCCCTGAACCTTCGGATTGTCGCCGACCAGTTCCTCGAGCCCGATGTCGTCCTCCAGCTCGGTGGTGAACACCTTGACCCAGATCGCCTCGCCGAACTTGTCGGCCGCCTCCGGTGGCGGGGCCTCGATCTTCGCCGCCACCACCGGCGGTGCCGGCGGCAGGCCGGGCAGCGGTGCCGGCGCCGGGACCACCGTCCACACCGGCGCCGGCAGCGTCACCACACCGTTGGTGAGGATGCCGAGGGTGCCGGTTTCGAGCAGCCAGCTGTAGGTGACGCGGCTCGGGTTGGCGCTGGTGCCGACGCCAAAGTGGTCGCACGGCGTCGCCGCCGAATAGCCGACGCCGCCGCCCGACCAGCAGTTGTCGCCCGGCGTGATGAAGCTGCCGCTGGGCGTGCCGTAATCCCACTGGCTGCCGTTGAACAGGCCCATGTAGGTGACCCGGGTGCCGAAGGTGGCGCCGCTGCTGTACTCGGTGACGGTCGGCGCGCCGTAGCGCTCCACGCTGACCGCCGGATCGAAGCCCCGCCCGCTCGGAAAGCCGCGCCCGGCGCCGCCGAAGGTGTCGGTGACCTCGCTGGCGTGCACGCCCTCCAGCTCGATCTCGAAGCCGTGGGCCGTCGAGCCGGTGTCGTTGATCACGTCGAAATTGCCGAGCATGCCGATCACCCCGGCGCTCGCCACCGGCGGCATCCAGGCGGCCACCAGGGCCGCGCCGATGCCAAGAATCTTTCGTCCTTTCATCGTTTCCTCCTTGTTTCCGTCGTGGCAGGGCCGGCTCAGCTGAAGCTGTCGGCGAACAGGTTCTTGGCCCAGCCGAACATGCCTTCGTAGTGTTCGCTGGACGGCGCCGGCGCCTCGGCGAGGGTGTTCGGCACGGGCTTCATCGTGCCGCTGACGGGGTCGTAGGCGAACACCACCGTCAGCCACGACGCGGTCCGGGCGGTAATTGGACTGTAGCAGGCCGAGGCCGTCACCGGCGCCGGATCGGGGGCCTCGCCGGCAAAGTAGCGCACCAGCGCGTCGGCGCAGACCTTGGCCTGGGCGTTGGCCATGTGGCCGGACTTGGGCTGGCCGGTGCCCTGCGAATCGCCGATCACATGCACGTCGGGCACCAACCTGGATTCGTAGCTGAGCGGATTGACCGGCGCCCAGCGGGTGGCCGGATCGCTGCCGAGCAGGCCGCTGGCGGCGAGCAGCTGGCCGGCGCGCTGGCGCGGGATGATGTTGGCGGCGTCGGCCTGGATCGGCCCCCAGTTGGTGTGGATGCGCCGGGCGCTCCAGTCCACCGCCTCGACGACCGTCGCCGGGTGGTATTCGACGATGCCGGCGTAGGTCGTCTGGAAAGCGGTGTGGAAGGTGTGCGGCTCGGCCACCACGTCGTTGTTGGCGTCGAGCACGATGACCTTGCCGGCGCGGCGGTTGCGCTTGAGGTAGTCGGCGACCAGACAGGCCCGCTCGTACGGCCCCGGCGGACAGCGATAGGGAGCCGGCGGGATAGCCAGCACGAAGCTGCCGCCGGCCGGCACCGCGGCGAGCTGCGCCTTCAGCGCCAGCGTCTGCGGACCGGCCTGCCAGGCATGCGGCAGCACCGCGCTGTCGAGGCCCGGAATGGCGTCGAAATCGATGCCCGGCGCCAGCACCAGCTTGTCGTAGGGCAGCCGGCTGCCGTTCTGGGTGCGGACCTGGCGGGCCACCGGATCGATGGCGACGGCGCGGTCGGCGACGATGCTGACGCCGTACTTCGTGCGCAGCGTGTCGTAGCGCAGCGTGATGTCGGACATCGTCAGCGCGCCGTTCATCACCAGATTGCTGAGGATGCACGAGACGTGGGCCGGGTTCGGCTCGACGAGGGTCACCTGGATCTGCGGATTCCAGCGGCGGACGTACTTGGCGACGGTGGCGCCGGCAAAGCCGCCGCCGATCACCACCACCCGCGGCAGCGCCGCGGCGCGCAGGCGCGAAGGCAGGGCGGCGGCGGCGAGCAGCGCGCCGGAGCCCTGCATGAGTTTGCGTCGATTGGGCAACAACATGGTTTTCTCCTCGGGCGGGGCCGTCAGTCGTCCGACTTGCGGCGGCTGGACACGGCGCCGGTCGTCGTCGCGGAGCGGCCGACGGTGGCGAAGTAGCGGGCGATCAGGCGGATCTGCGCGTCGGTGTAACCCGCCGCCTGCCGGTGCATGATCTCGTCGGGCTTGATGTTGGCCTTCATCTTGACCAGCTCGCCATAGATTTCACCCTCGCTCTCGCCGGCCAGCTTTTCCATGCCGGCCACCGCCTGCCCGTCGGTGCCGTGGCACTGGGCACACTGGGCAGCCAGCAGGCGGCCGGCCGGCGGCGCCCCGTGGGCGGCGGCGGCGGCCAGCAGCAAGGCCAGCGCGACGCTGCGGGGTGGACGTTTCAGGTGCAGCTTCATGACCTCTCCTCCTCGTGTCGGCGCCTGCGGTGGCAGGCGCAATCTCAATCCTCGAAATGGATCCGGGTAGCGACCACCGCCCCGCTGGCCGCGTCGAAATAGCCCTTCAATTCGATCCGGCGGCCGTTGGCCAGATCGGCGGCGGTGCCGTTCTCGTAGCTCGCCGCGCCGCTGGCGTCGATCAGCTGCCCGTGCAGGCGGAAGCGCCGGGTAAGCGGATCGAAGCTGTCGATGAGGGCGGTGATCTCGAAGGCCTCGGCGCTCACGACGTCCTCGTCGCTGCTCTCGACCTCCGCCGCCACCAGCACGCCGCCGCTCATATGCCCTTCCGCCTCGACCCGGCGACCGACCGCCAGCGTGCCGGAGACGCTCGCGCCGGCGGCATCGACGGTCACGCCATCGACGACGAAGGCGGTGGCCGAGAGCATCGCCGTGATGTTGCCCTCGACCTTGAACTCGCCGCCGGCCGGCGCGCTGCGGGCGGCGCCGGCGACGGAATCGACGGTCCACACGCCGCCGGACGGCAGCACCGTCGCCGCCACCCGGACGATCGCGCCGTTGGCGAGCACCGGCAGCGCGGCGAGCGGCACGCCGGCATAGTCGATGCGCACGCCGGCCACCGTGAAGCTGCGGCCAGTCGCATCCAGCGCCTCGACCGAGCCGCGCAGCCGGAACCGCGTGGCCAGCGGCGCCGCTTCGATGCGGGTGGCGGTGTAAGCGCCGGCGGCGGCGTTGTAGAAACCGTAGATTTCCACCCGCTGCCCGGCGCGCAGCGCCGCCAGCCCGGCCAGACCGTCGTCGAAGACCGTCGCGGCGGTGAGCTTGACGGTCGCCCCGAGCACCGTGAAGCGGCCGCCCGCGACGTCGACCGTGCCGACCGGCCCGACGATTTCGCTGCCGTAGCGGATCGTCGCGGCGACGCCGGTGCGCGCCGTGAAATCGGCGCTGCCGCCGATCTCGGCGACCATGCCGAGCTTCAGGTCGCCCCGCGCACGCAGCCCGCCATCCTCGTCGGTGACCTTCGCGGCACTGTCGTCGAAGCGCACCCCGGCGACGATCACCGAACCGAAACCGGAGATCGAACCCACGGTGACCGGGCTCGACACCGTGCCGGTGCCGCCGGTGCCGACCCCGGCGGTATCCATCCCGCCGCCACCGCCGCCGCCGCACGCCGCCAGCACCACCGCCAGCACCGCGGCGCCGCATCCGGACACAACGCGCCGCACGGCGCGGATCAAGACTGCATTCACTTTTTCGACTCCGCTTGAGGGGTGGGCGGCGCCATGTCGGCCGCGTAGCTGTAAAGACCGATGCGCACGCGGCGCTGCTGCCGGCGGCCGGCCTGGCGGTCGTCGGCGATGAGCCCTTCGAGCAGCGGCACGGCGTCGTGCATCAGGTGTTTCCACTGGGCGAGCACGAACTGGCGCACGCGCGCCTCGGATTCGGCCGACAACTCGTCGGCAAACACCGCCTGCTCGAAATGGGGCGGTTCGACGACCAGCAGGTTGCTCACCGCCGCCGCCAGGTGATCGCCGACGTTGTCGCCGAGGAAGCCCAGCATCGGCCCCTCGGCGTCGTTCGGCACGTAGGCATTGCGCACCAGGTGCAGCGTGTCGGTGGCGGCGTCGAGGCGGGCGATGCCGAGCCGGCACAGTTCGTCGAGCAGGCTGCGCGGATGCACGTCGCGGGTCACCGACTGGGCCAGCGCTTCGAAGCTCGGCGCGCCCGGGCTGGCCGCCACCCGCGGCAGCGGCAGCGCTTCGCCGGCCGCCCCGCACCAGCGCGGATCGGTCATCCAGCGGGTGAACACCTCGCTCGCCGGCGACGGGCGCACCGGCCGCGCGGCGCGCTGCTGGCGCGTCAGACGCGTCACCTCGCGGCGGCTGAGGCCGGTCGCCACGCTCAGACGGCTCACCATCCGCGCCGGCGCCTGCGCCGGCTGGGCTTTCAGGGCCTCGTCCACGAATGCCTCCTTCAACATTTCCTCCAGCGCCCCGCAGGACACCCCGCGGGCCAGCGCCAGCCGGGCAACCGGCCCGAGCAGCGCGCGCAGCGCGTCGGCCAGCGCCGGCTCGACCGGCAGCGCAGTGCCCGCGCCAGACTCGGCCTGCATGTCCGCCGGCGATTTCATGAAAAAACCTTATTCAAGCTGACTGCTCCGGATTATAAATGTGCAAATTGCACATTTCAAGGAAATGTTAACGTTTGCTTATAAAGCCCCGCCGGCCCCAAACGCCGCGAGGCGCCGAAGCGCCCCGCGAGGATGCCGGCAGCGCGCGCCGGTTCAGCCGCCGCCGAGTTCCCGTTCGGCCCAGAACAGCGCGGTGATCGTCTTGCTGTCGGTGATGCGGCCGTCGAACACCGCCGCCCGCGCCTCGGCCAGCGACAGGCGGGTCAGTTCGAGGAACTCACCGTCGTCCCAGGCGTGGCCGACGTGGGTCAGGCCGGTGGCGAGGAAGATTTCGATGCGCTCGTCCGAATAACCGATGCACGGGTGCATCACGCCGAGGTGGCGCCAGTGCTCGCCTTCATAGCCGGTTTCCTCCTGCAGCTCGCGCCGCGCGCAGGCCAGGATGTCTTCGCCGGTGTCGATCTTGCCCGCCGGCAGCTCAAGGAAGGCGCGGCGCAGCGGGTAGCGGAACTGCCGCTCGAAGATCAGCAGGCCGTCGGCGCAGACCGGAATCACCACCACCGCGCCCGGATGCTTGACGTATTCGCGCACGCCGGTGCTGCCGTCGGGCAGACGCACGCCATCGCGGAAAACCTTGAGCAGACGCCCGTCGAAAACCTGTTCCGACGACAGTTCCGCTTCGTGCAGGGGATCGTTCATGCCACGCTCCGGGGAAAAGCCAAAAGCGGGAGGATCGCATTTCGGCCGCCGCGCTGACCAGCACTTTGCGCGCCGCGGCCGACCCGCTTGGGCATAATCGCCGCACCGTGACCGCCTTCCCGCCTCCCCCGCTGCGCGACCGCCTGCTCGACCCGAGCGGCGGCGTGGTCTACCACCTGCGCGCGCTGCGCCATCGCCACCGGCTGTGGGCGCCGTTCCACCGCGTCGTCGCCGGCTGGCTGGCGGACTGGCAGCCGCCGCGCCGCGAACTGGTGATCGTCGGCCCCAACGCCGGCTACGCGCTGCCGGCCGGCTTCCTCGCGCGCTTCGAGGCGGTGACGGCGCTCGAACCCGACCCGCTGGCGCGCTGGCTGCTGCGCCGCCGTCGCGACGCCGCGCAGCTGCGTTTCGGGCGCCTCGACTGTCTGGCGACGCCCGACGGTCTGGCCCATCTGGCGGCGCGCTTTCCGGCCGCGGCGATCCTGTTTTCCAACGTCCTCGGCCAGCTCGACGCCCCGGCGGCCGACTGGCAGACCCTGCTCGCCCGCCACCTGCCGCGCCACGCCTGGGCCAGCTACCACGACGTGATCTCCACCGGCGCCTGCCCGGCGCACCGCGAGGCGTGCACCGTAAGCGGCGCGGAGACGCTGGCCGCGACGCTGGCGCGCTTCTGGACCGACCGCCAGCTGGAAGTCATCGACCACCGCAGCTTCCGGCTGACCGGCAGCGGGCCGTTCGGCTACGCGGTGTGGCCGCTCACCCCGCGGTGCTGGCATCTGGTGGAATGGGCGCGCCACCGCCCGGCGGATCAGGCGTAGGTGTCGACGCGGCTGCCGCCGCCCGCATTGGCGCTGGCGATCGCCGCGTAGCTGGCGGCGGGGCCGCTGGCGCCGGAAGCGGCGGAAGTCTCATTGGCGGAGCCAACGCTCGAAACCTCGCCGGCCGAGATTTCGAGACGCGCCTCGATGGCCATGCGGTCGGCGCTGGCGGCCACCTGCCGGTCCTGCGCCGACGGGTCGGCCGGGGCCAGCGCCGCGGCGCGGATGCGCTCGGCGCGGGAGAGGGTTTCTTCCGGCGTGCGGCCGGGCGAGACGTCGATGCCGACCTCGCCGCCGACGGCGTAGCGCTGGCCGTCGGGACCGGTCTGGTAGGTGTAGCTGGCACCGCGCGTCACCAGCCCGGCGCCGGCCGTCATGTGCGCCAGTTCGTGGGCGCGCACGACGCGGTCGCGCTGCTTCAGCTCGACGACGGCACGCTCTTCGGCGGCAGACAAGGCCTCGCTGCCGCCCGGCGCGGCGGCGGATGACGCCGACGACGCCCCGCGCGCGGACGACATCGAAGAATAAGCAAGCGCCGGGGCCGCCCCGACCGCCGAAACCGACATGCTGGCAATCCCGCGTTCAGTCCTTCAAGGATAGACCGCCGGGCCACCGGCGTCTGCCCCGCCGGGCGACGGCATGGCGGCAAGTCGGCCGTCACGCCTCGCCGAGATAGGCGGCCCGCACCTTCGGGTCGGCGAGCAGGTCGGCACCCGAGCCGGACAGCGTGATGCGGCCGGATTCCATCACGTAGGCGCGCTGCGAGAATTCCAGCGCGAGGTTGGCGTTCTGCTCGACGAGGAGGATGGTGACGCCTTCGGCGGCGACGGTGCGGATCACCTCGAAGATCTTTTCGACGACCAGCGGGGCGAGGCCCATCGACGGTTCGTCGAGGAGCAGCAGGCGGGGCCGCGACAGCAGCGCGCGGCCGATGGCGACCATCTGCTGCTCGCCGCCCGACAAGGTGCCGGCGACCTGCTGCAGACGTTCCTTGACCCGCGGCAGCATCGTGAAGATGCGTTCCATGTCGGCTTCGACGGCCTCGGTGTCGCGCCGGCAGTAGGCGCCCATGCGCAGGTTTTCCTCGACGGTGAGGCGGGTGAAGATGCCGCGCCCTTCCGGCACCAGCGCCAGCCCCTGGCGCAGGCGCTTGTGGGCCGGCAGCTTCTCGATGCGCTGGCCGGCGTAGAGCAGTTCGCCGCCCGCCACGCCCAGTGTGCCGGCGATGGCGTTGAGGGTGGTGGTCTTGCCGGCGCCGTTGGCGCCGATCAGCGAGACGAGTTCGCCGGCCGCCAGTTCGAGGCTGATGCCCTTCACCGCCTCGATGGCGCCGTAGGCGATGCGCAGGTCGCGCAGCTGCAGGATCGGGGTCGTCATGCGGCGGCTCCGGCAGCCTTGGTGCCATGGCCGCCGAGGTAGGCGGCGATCACGGCGTCGTTCTGCTGCACCTGGGCGGGCACGTCCTCGGCGATCTTCTTGCCGAAGTCGAGCACCGCGAGGCGGTCGCACAGGCCCATCACCAGTTTGACGTCGTGCTCGATCAGCAGCACCGTGACGCCATCGCCGCGGATGGTCTGGACCAGTTCGCGCAGCTTGGCGGTTTCGGTGGCGTTCATGCCGGCGGCGGGTTCGTCCAGCGCCAGCAGCTGCGGTTCGGTGGCCAGCGCGCGGGCGATCTCGAGGCGGCGCTGGTCGCCGTAGGACAGGTTCTTCGACACCGTGTCGGCGAAGCGTTCGATGCCGACGTAGCGCAGCAGCTCGAAGGCGCGTTCGGTGATGAGGTGTTCCTCCTCCCGCGCCTGACGGGTCTGCAGCAGGATCGAGAAAGGGTTGGCGCGGGAGCGGATGTGGTGGCCGGCCATGACGTTTTCGAGCGCGGTCATTTCGCGGAACAGGCGGATGTTCTGGAAGGTGCGGGCGATGCCGGCGGCGACGACGAGGTGCGGCTTGCCGGTCGGCAGCTCGGTGCCGTTGAAGACCAGCTCGCCTTCCTCGGGCACGTAGGCGCCGGTCAGCACGTTGAAGAAGGTCGTCTTGCCGGCGCCGTTGGGGCCGATGAGGCCATACACCTCGCCCTTGCGGATGGTCAGCGAGACGTCGGACAGCGCGGTGAGGCCGCCAAAGCGCTTGGTGACGTGCTTCGCTTCGAGCAGGGTGATCACTTGGCGGCCTCCGCGGCGGTCTTGCCGACCACCAGTTCGGGCTTCGAGTAGCGGCTGTGGGCCGGGATCATGCCGGCCGGGCGCAGCAGCATCATGAAGATCATCGCCAGCGACAGCAGCAGCATGCGCAGCACTTCCGGGTCGAGCAGGACATGGCCGAACAGCCTTTCCTGGACCGGCACCGCCACGTAGCGCAGGATTTCTGGCAGGGCGGTGAGGGTCAGCGCGCCGACGATGACGCCGGCCAGATTGCCCATGCCGCCGAAGACGATCATCGTCAGGATGGCGATGGATTCCATCAGCGAGAAGCTCTCGGGCGACACGAAGCCCTGGAAGGCGGCGAACAGCCCGCCGGCGGCACCGCCGAAGGTCGCCCCCAGCGAGAAGGCCAGCAGCTTCATGTTGCGGGTGTTGATGCCGATCGCCTTGGCAGCCAGCTCGTCGTCGCGGATCGCCGCCCACGCCCGGCCGACGCGCGACACCTGCAGGCGCTGGACCAGCACCACCGACAGCGCCACGAAGGCGAGGAACACGTAGTAATACAGGAACAGCGAGTTGACGGTGATCTCGTCGCCGATCTTCAGCGGACGGGAGATATCCCAGCCGAACAGCACCAGCGGGTCGACCATGTTGATGCCCTGCGGGCCGTTGGTGATGTTGACCGGGTGGTTCAGGTTGTTCAGGAAGATGCGCACGATCTCGCCGAAACCGAGCGTCACGATGGCCAGGTAGTCGCCGCGCAGGCGCAGCGTCGGCAGGCCGAGGATGATGCCGGCCAGCGCGGCGCAGGCGGCGCCGATGGGGATCACCAGCCAGAACGGCAGGTGCAGCTCGAAATGCGGCGAGGCGAGGAAGGCAAAGGTGTAGGCGCCGACCGCGTAAAAGGCGATGTAACCCAGATCGAGCAGGCCGGCAAAACCGACGACCAGATTGAGGCCGATCGCGAGCATCACGTAGAGCAGCGCGAAATCGAGGATGCGCACCCAGGTCTTGCCGAACAGCATGGCAATCAGCGGGGCGCCGATGGCGAGGGCCATCACCACCCAGCGCGCCGCCGCCGGGTTGCGCTTGCCGAGCCAGGGAATGGCGAGGGCGAGTTCATTCATGGGAGGCGAAGTCCTCGGAAAAAGCGATCGCGACGAAGGAGGCAGGCACGTTCGGGACTCCCGCCGGGCCGCCCCAAGGGAGTCCCGCGCCCCCTTGGGGGGCCGCGAACATAGTGAGCGTGGGGGTGGTCATCTCAGGCCCGGTCGGCGACGCGTTCGCCCAGCAGGCCGGTCGGCCGGAAGATCAGCACGATGCCGAGGATCAGGAAGGCGAAGATGTCCTGGTAGCTGGAATTGAGGAAGCCGAAGCTCATGTCCTCGATGTAGCCGGCACCGATCGATTCGACGAGGCCCAGCACGATGCCGCCGAGCATCGCCCCGGCAAGGTTGCCGATGCCGCCCAGCACCGCCGCGGTGAAGGCCTTGAGGCCGGGCATGAAGCCCATCGCGTAGTGGGCGATGCCGTAGTTGGAGGAATACATGACGCCGGCCACCGCGGCCAGCGCCGAGCCGATGACGAAGGTGGCGGCGATGATCTTGTTGGTGTCGACGCCCATCAGGCTGGCAACCCGGTGGTTCTCGGCGGTGGCACGCATCGCGCGGCCGAGGCGGGTCTTGTTCACCAGCAGCACGAGGCCGATCATCAGCACCGCCGAGACGACCAGGATCACGATCTGCACCGGCGTGATGAAAACGCCGGCGATCGGCTCGACCGGGGTGGTCGATACCAGCTGCGGAAAGGTGTGGTAGTTGCGGCCCCAGACGATCATCGCCAGCGTCTGGAGCAGGAAGGACACGCCGATGGCGGTGATCAGCGGCGCCAGCCGCGGCGCGTTGCGCAGACGGCGGTAGGCGGTGCGCTCGATGGTGTAGCCGAGGATCATGCACACCACGACCGCCACCGCCAGCCCGGCAAGCAGGGTCGGGACGAGGCCGAGTTCGGGGGCGTGGAGCTGGATCAGGCGGATCGCCTCGAGGGCGACCAGCGCGCCGACCATCAGCACGTCGCCGTGGGCGAAGTTGATGAGGCCGAGAATGCCGTAGACCATCGTGTAGCCGAGCGCGATCAGCGCATACACGCTGCCGACGACGAGGCCGTTAACAGTCTGCTGGAGAAGGGTTTCCATGGATGCCGCCAGGAAGGGTTGGAAGAATGCAGGGGCGGAATCACCCGCCCGCGGCCGTCGATCGCGGCCCGCCAGGCGAATGCATCCGCCCCTGCACGGTCAGCCGGGAAGCGCGCTTACTGCACCGGCTCCCACTTGCCGGCCTTGAACTGATAGACGGTGACCGCGCCTTCCTTGATGTCGCCCTTCGGATCGAAGGCGACCGTGCCGATCACGCCGGGGAAGTTGACCTTGGCGATGAACGGCGCGTACTTGGCCGGTTCGGCACTGCCGGCGGCCTTCATGGCTTCGATGATGGCCGACGCGGCGTCGTAGGCGTACGGCGCGTAGATCTGCACGTCGGCATTGAAGCGCTTCTTGAAGCGGGCGTTGAAATCCTTGCCGCCGGGCATCTTTTCGAGCGGCAGGCCGGGCTGGGTGCAGTAGGCGCTGGCGCCGATGGCGTCGCCGGCCAGCTTGATGACCTCGCCGGTGCACGCGCCGTCGCCGGTGATGAACTTGGCGTTGATGCCGAGCTGCTTGATCTGCTTGAGCATCGGGCCAGCCTGGGTGTCCATGCCGCTGTAGACGATCACGTCGGGGCTCTGGGACTTGATGCGGGTCAGGATCGCCAGGAAGTCGGTGGCCTTGTCGCTGGTGAATTCGCGCGCCACCAGCTTGCCGCCGCTGGCCTTGACGGCCTTGTCCACCTCGTCGGCGAGGCCCTGGCCGTAGGCGGTGCGGTCGTCGATGAGGGCGACCTTGGCGCCGAGCCTGGTCGCCGCATACTTGCCGATAGCGAGGCCCTGCTGAACGTCGTTGGCGATGGTCCGGAAGGTGCCCTTGAAGTTCTGCTGGGTGAGCTTGGGATTGGTGGAAGCCGGCGAAATCTGCGGGATGCCGCCTTCGTTGTAGATGCGCGAGGCGGGAATCGAGGCCCCCGAGTTGAGGTGCCCGACCACGCCCTTGACGCCGCTGTCGACGAGGCGCTGGGCGACGGTGGTGGCCGTCTTGGGATCGGCCGCATCGTCCTCGGCCATCACCTCGAACTTCACCTTCTTGCCGCCGAGGGTCACACCTTTGGCGTTGTATTCCTCGACGGCGAGGCGCACGCCGTTCTCGATGTCCTTGCCCAGGTGCGACTGGGTGCCGGTCAGCGGCGCAGCAGCGCCGAGCTTGACCACTTCCTGGGCCTGCGCGGCCGATGCACCGAGACCGAGCACGGCGAGAGCGACGAAGGTGCGTTTCATGGGTGTTCTCCTCTGACTTCCTTGATGGGTAGGGGGCGGCGGTAGTCTAAAGCAAATCCGGGGCCATCGCGGCGCGGCGGCCGGGCCGCGCTCAGGACCGCACTCAGGGCCGCACGTCCCACTTGCCGGCGCTGAACTGGTACAGCGCCACGCCGCCGTCGCGGCTGTCGCCGTAGCGGTCGAAGGCGATGTTGCCGGTCACGCCCTTGAAGCCGACCTTCTGCAGCTGCGGCAGGTAATGGGCCGGCTCGGCCGAGTTGGCCAGCTTCATCGCCTCGATCAGGGCGTTGGCGGCGTCGTAGCTGTACGGCGCGTAGAGCTGGACGGGCACGTTGAAACGCTTCGTGAAGCGTTCGTTGAAAGCCTTGCCGGCCGGCATCTTGTCCATCGGAATGCCAGCCTGGGTGCAGTAAACGTCGCCGCTCATCGCCGCGCCGGCCAGCTTGATCATCTCGGAGGTGCACACCCCGTCGCCCGACAGATACTTGGCGGCGATACCGAGCTGCTTCATCTGCTTGAGCATCGGCGCGCCCTGGGCATCCATGCCGCCATAGAAGATCGCGTCGGGTCTGGCGGCCTTGATCTTGGTGAGGATCGCCGAGAAATCGGTGGCCTTGTCGTTGGTGAACTCGCGGCCCACCGGCGCGATGCCGCGCTGCTTGAGGCTGTCGACCAGCGCGTCGGCGAGGCCCTGGCCGTAGGCCGTGCGGTCGTCGATGACGGCGATGCGCTGGGCCTTCAGCACCTCCACCGCAAAGCGCGCCATCGCCGTGCCCTGCTGCAGGTCGTTGGCGATGACCCGGTAGGTCGTCCGGTAACCCTGGCGGGTCAGCTTGGGACTGGTCGCCGACGGCGTGACCGACGGAATGCCGGCCTGCTCGTAGATGCGCGAGGCGGGAATCGCCGCGCCCGAGGTGACATGCCCGACCACCCCCTTCACGCCGGCATCGACGAGGCGCTGGGCGACCGTGGTGGCGGTACGCGGGTCGGCCTGATCGTCGTCGGCCATCAGCTCGAACCTGACCTTCTGGCCGCCGAGGGTGACGCCTTTCGCGTTGGCGTCGTCGAGAGCCAGCTGGGCGCCGAACTGCTCGTCCTTGCCCAGATGGGCCACCGGCCCGGTCAGCGGACCGGCAAAACCGATCCTGACGACGGTGTCGGCGAGTGCCGCGGGGCCGCCGGCCAGCGCCATGCCGGCCAGCGCCAGCAGCGTTACAGTGCGTTTCACCTGTCGCTCCTCCATGAAGGGTGTTCGTGCCAGAATGGACGCGATTGTAACCAAGGCCGGCCACCGTGGCGGGCCTCCGGACCATTTCGGACGCAAGGAGATCCGCCGGTGCGTAAACTGCTGCTTTCCCTTCTTGGCGCACTGCTGGCCGTGCTCGGTCTGGCCGGCTGCGATGCGGTCACGATGAAAGATCTCAAACCTGGCGTCTCCACCGGCTACGACGTGCGCGACAAGCTCGGCAAGCCCGGCCTCGAATGGCGCAACGACGACGGCAGCGTGACCTGGGAATACAGCCGCCAGCCGGAAGGCACCGAATGCTTCATGGCGACGATCGGCCCCGACAACATCCTGAAGAGCCTCGACAACGTGCTGACGCCGGCCAACTTCGCCCGCGTCGAGCCGGGCTGGACCCGCGACCAGGTGCGCCGCCTGCTCGGCAAGCCGCGCTCGGTGCAGAAGTTCGCGCTGAAGAAAGAAGAAGTCTGGGACTGGCGCCTGCCGCCCGAATTCAGCGCCGACGTGTTCTTCAACATCCATTTCGATGAAGCCGGCATCGTCACCGGCACCAGCCGCTCGACCCAATCGCGCGGCAGCTGAGCATTATTCCCGGCATGACGGCAACTACCTCTTAAGGAGTACGCCCTGCAACCGTTATTCCAACGGTCAGAGATGCCCAAGAGTCCGTCATGCGCCAGAACCTGCCCATCACCCACAACGAGTACCCGATCCAGAACGGCGCGGCGATCATCAGCCGCACCGACCGCGAAGGCCGGATCACCCATTGCAACGACGAGTTCGTCATCGCCAGCGGCTTTACCCGTGAGGAGCTGATCGGCGAACCCCACAACATCGTGCGTCACCCCGACCTGCCGCCGGAAGTGTTCCGCGACATGTGGGCCACGCTGCAAAAAGGCCGCCCGTGGAGCGGCATCGTCAAGAACCGCCGCAAGAACGGCGACTTCTACTGGGTCCGCGCCACCGCCACCCCGCTGGCCGACGGCAGCGGCTACATGTCGGTGCGCATCCAGGCCCGCCGCGACGAGATCGCCGCCGCCGACGC
>SSSX01000143.1 GCA_015657735.1 Zoogloeaceae bacterium | reverse complement strand
CGGCATGCGCATGCCGCCGAACTACGGGCCGGACTACACCGCCCGCTTCGAAAAAACCTTCCGCGAACTGGCCGCAACCAACAAGCTGCGCCTCGTCCCCTTCATGATGGAAGGCTTCGCCGATCAGCGGGCCTACTTCCAACCCGACGGCATTCACCCGATTGCCGCCGCCCAGCCGCTGATCCTCGACACGATCTGGCGGGAGCTGAAACCGCTGCTGCCCTGACCGCCAGCAGATGAGAGCGGCAGCTCTCCCGCCTCACGATTCGACCAGAATCAGCAACAATCCAGATCGCACCGTTGCATCAACAGCAACAATCAAGGCAGCCTCAGCGACGGGTGGTGCCCCTTCACCGCGCAGATGCGCTGGATCACCGCCGCTTTGGGCTCCGCCACTTCGCCCTGCTCGTAGGCCAGCACCGTGCAGGCGTTGGCGACGCGCTCGAAAAGCTCATGGGAGCGCAGCAGGAAATCCGGATTGCTCGGCTTGCCGAAACGCTCGTTGCCGACCATGAAGGTCTCGTAGATCAGCACGCCGCCGTGGTTGAGCGCCGTCAGCAACAGCGGCAGACGCGGACGGAACAGGTAATGGGTGACGACGATGGCGTCGAAATGACGGCCGGCGTAGGGCCATGGCCCGTCTTCGAGATCGGCCTCGCGGACCGTCAGGTGCGGCACGCCGGCCAGCAATTCCAGCGCCACCGCATCCCGATCCACCGCCTCGACGCGAAAGCCGCGGCTGGCCAGCCAGCGCGCGTGGCGACCGCTGCCGCAGGCGAAATCGAGCACCTCACCCCCGGCCGCGATCAGCGGCGCAAAACGGGTCACCCACGGCGACGGAATCAGCGCACTCGTATGACGTGGCATCGCGATGCCCTCCCGGGCCGAAGTTGTGGTTGGCGTCATCCGGTCAGATGGCGGCCCGGCGCGGCAGTTCCCCGAACTTCGCGCCCGCCCGGCACACTGCCGGGCCAGAAATGAAAATCGGGCGCCGCAGCGCCCGATCCGGCAAACGGCGAAGCCCGGGAATTACTCGGCCTTCTCGTTCAGCAGCGCCTTCATCGACAGACGCACGCGGCCCTTCTCGTCGGTTTCGAGCACCTTGACGCGCACGACCTGACCTTCTTTCAGGTAGTCGGACACGGCATTGACGCGCTCGTTGGCGATCTGCGAGACATGCAGCAGGCCGTCGCGGCCCGGCAGGATGTTGATGATCGCGCCGAAATCGAGGATGCGCACGACCGGGCCTTCGTAGACCTTGCCGACTTCCACTTCCGCGGTGATCTCCTCGATGCGCTTCTTGGCGGCCTGGGCGCCTTCGGCGCTGACGGACGAAATCGTCACGTTGCCGTCATCGGTGATCTCGATGATCGTGCCGGTTTCTTCCTGCAGACCGCGGATCACGGCGCCGCCCTTGCCGATCACGTCGCGGATCTTCTCGGGGTTGATCTTCATCGTGATCATGCGCGGCGCGAAGCTCGACACTTCGCCGCGGGCGCCGCCGAGGGCATCCTGCATCAGGCCGAGAATGTGCATGCGGCCTTCCTTGGCCTGGGCCAGCGCGACCTGCATGATCTCCTTGGTGATGCCGAGGATCTTGATGTCCATCTGCAGCGCGGTCACGCCGTTCTCGGTGCCGGCCACCTTGAAGTCCATGTCGCCGAGGTGATCTTCGTCGCCGAGGATGTCGGTCAGCACCGCGAAACGGCCGCCGTCCTTGATCAGGCCCATCGCGATGCCGGCCACCGGCGCGGACAGGGGTACGCCCGCGTCCATCATCGCCAGCGAGCCGCCGCACACCGACGCCATCGAGCTGGAGCCGTTGGACTCGGTGATCTCGGACACCACGCGAACGGTGTAGCTGAACTCTTCCTTGCCCGGCAGCACGCCGGCCAGCGCGCGCTTGGCGAGGCGGCCGTGGCCGATTTCGCGGCGCTTGGGCGAGCCGAAGCGGCCACACTCGCCGGTGGAGAACGGCGGGAAGTTGTAATGCAGCATGAAGCGCTCGCGGTATTCGCCGGCGACCGCATCGATGATCTGCTCGTCACGGCCGGTGCCGAGGGTGGTGACCACCAGCGCCTGGGTCTCGCCGCGGGTGAACAGCGCGGAACCGTGGGTGCGCGGCAGCACGCCGACGCGGATGTCGATCGGACGCACGGTGCGCGTGTCGCGGCCGTCGATGCGCGGCTCGCCGGACAGGATGCGGCCACGGACGACCTTCGACTCGAGGTCGAAGATAATGTTGTTGACGGTGTTGTTGTCGTAAGCCTGGCCGTCGGCGGTCAGCGCGGCGTGCACCTCGTCGCCGATCGCCTTGAGCTGCTGCGAGCGGGCCTGCTTGGCGGTGATGCGGAAGGCTTCCTCGATCCTGGCGCCGGCCAGTTCGGTGACGCGGGCGATGAGCGCCTCGTCCTTGGCCGGAGCCTGCCAGTCCCATTCGGGCTTGCCGGCGACGTCGACCAGTTCGTTGATCGCGGCGATCGCGGCCTGCATCTGGGTGTGGCCGAACACCACACCGCCGAGCATCACGTCTTCCGGCAGCTCGAGGGCTTCGGACTCGACCATCAGCACCGCGGTTTCGGTGCCGGCGACGACCAGGTTCATCTTGCTGGTCTGCAGCTGGGTGGCGGTCGGGTTGAGGATGTACTCGCCGTTCTCGTAGCCGACGCGGCAGGCGCCGATCGGGCCGGCGAACGGAATGCCGGCGATCGCCAGCGCGGCGGAGGCGGCGATCATCGCGGGGATGTCGGCGTCCACTTCCGGGTTCAGCGACACGACCTGGGCGATGACCTGCACTTCATTGTAGAAACCATCCGGAAAGAGCGGACGGATCGGACGGTCGATCAGGCGCGAGGTCAGCGTCTCCTTCTCGGTGGGGCGACCTTCACGCTTGAAGAAGCCACCGGGAATGCGGCCGGCCGCATAGAACTTCTCGACGTAATCGACGGTGAGCGGGAAGAAATCCTGGCCCGGCTTGGCATTCTTGGCAGCCACCACGGTGGCCAGCACCACGGTGTCGTCCATGCTGACGACCACGGCGCCATGGGCCTGGCGGGCGATCTCGCCGGTTTCCATGGTCACGGTGTGGGAACCGTAGGTAAAAGTCTTCTTGATTGCGATAGGCAAGGGATGTCCTTTCATTCAATCGGCAGGCGGCAAACCACAACCGCACGCGTAGCCGAGGTAAAAGCGCCGTTTTCTCGGGCGCACAGATGTGACAAAGCCGGCGAAGCCACGCGGACTTACACCGGCTGTGCCCATGACCAAACCTGCACGAGCGGCAGGATTGTCACGTTCGGTAACGAAGCTACTTCTATCCGCTTACTTGCGCAGGCCGAGGCGGCCGATCAGCTCGCGATAGCTGTCGACGTTCTTGCGCTTCAGGTAGTCGAGGAGCTTGCGACGCTGGCTGACCATCATCAGCAGACCGCGACGGGAGTGGTGGTCCTTGACGTTAACCTTGAAGTGGCCGGTCAGATCGTTGATGCGGGCGGTAAGCAGAGCGACTTGCACTTCCGGAGAACCGGTGTCGCCCTTGGCGCGCGCGTAGTCGCCAACGATTTGCGCTTTTTGTTCAGTGGAGATTGCCATTGTTTAACTCGGTTAGTTGTAGCCTTGCGAAGCGCGCGATTATATCGAATGCAGCGCGGATTACTCAAGACATTTCATGGATTTCCGGTCGCCATCAGACGGGTCGGCAGCAGCGTGCGGCCGTCGCCGATAGTCCCGACCCCAAGAAACCGCTCGCCGTCATAGATCCGGAACATCGTGCCGGGCTCGCCGTCCACCTCCCTGGCCGGCTGGCCGTGGGTCAGGCTGCGCGTCTGCGCGGCGTCCAGCTGCAGCCGCGGCAGGTGGGCCAGCAGCGCATCCACCGGCGCCAGACGCGCATCGCGCGCCTCGGCCGGCAAGGCTTCCAGATCGGCCAGCGCGATGGCTCCGTCGAGGCCGAACGGCCCGATGCGGGTGCGCCGCAGCGCCGTCAGATGGGCGCCGCAGCCGAGCAGCGCGCCAAGGTCGAAGGCCAGCGTCCGCACGTAGGTGCCCTTGCTGCATTCGACGCGGACCTGCAGGCTGTCGCCGGCGCGGCCGATGCAGTCGAAACGGTGGATCGTCACGGCCCGCGGCTCACGCGGAATCTCGACCCCGGCCCGCGCGTATTCGTACAGCGCCTTGCCGTGGTGCTTGAGGGCCGAATACATCGGCGGCACCTGCTCGATGTCGCCGCGCAGGCTGGCCAGCGCGGTTTCGACGGCGGCATCCGTGACTTCGACCGCGGAACGGGCCAGCACCTCGCCCTCGGCATCGGCGGTGGTGGTGGTCACGCCGAGCAGAACGGTCGCGTCGTAGGCCTTGTCGGCGTCGAGGAGGGTCTGGGAAAACTTGGTCGCCTCGCCGAAGGTGAGCGGCAGCAGGCCGCTCGCCATCGGGTCGAGCGTGCCGGTATGGCCGCCCTTGGCCGCGTTGAGCAGCCAGCGCGCCTTCTGCAGCGCATTGTTGGAACTGATGCCGACCGGCTTGTCGAGGAACAGCACGCCATTGACGGCGCGCCGCGGCGGATTGCGCCGCTGGGGAGGCTTGGCCAAACGGAAACTTCCTGAAAGGGCGCCGCCGGAGCGGCGCCGGAAAACTCAGCGCGACGAATCTTCTTCCGGCGGCGACTCGGGCTTGCCGGCTTCGCCCTCCCCAGCCTCCTCGGCGTAGTGCCGGTCGGACTCGAGGGCCTGGTCGATGAGCGCGGAAATGCGGTTGCCGGTTTCCACCGACGGGTCGTAGACGAAGTGCAGCTCCGGCAGGGTGTGGATGCGCACCCGGCGCCCCAGCTCCCGGCGCAGGAAGCTGCTGGCCCGGCGCAGACCGCGCTGGATCTCCTCGAGCCCCTCGTGGCCGGTCATCGAGGTGAAGAAGACCTTGGCGTGGGCGTAGTCGGGCGTCAGTTCGACGTCGGTCAGCGTGATGAAACCGACGCGCGGGTCTTTGAGCTCGAGCCGGATCAGCTCGGCCAGTTCGCGGCGGATCTGCTCCGCCACGCGCTGGCCACGGGAAAACTCCTTGGGCATGGTTTACAGCGTCCGCGCGACTTCCTGGATTTCGAACACTTCGAGCTGGTCGCCTTCCAACAGATCGTTGAAATTGCGGATCTGCAGACCGCACTCGTAGCCGAACTTGACTTCCTTGACGTCGTCCTTGAAGCGCTTGAGCGATTCCAGCTCGCCGGTGTGGATGACCACGTGGTTGCGCAGCACGCGAACCTGGGCGTTGCGCTTGACGAGACCTTCGAGCACGTAACAGCCGGCGATGGTGCCCACCTTGGAAATCGTGAACACCTGGCGGACTTCGACCAGGCCGAGGACCTGCTCGCGCTTTTCGGGCGCCAGCATGCCAGACAGCGCGCTCTTCACCTCATCGACAGCGTCGTAGATGATGTTGTAGTAGCGGATATCGACGCCGAAGGTTTCGGCCAGCTTGCGGGCATTGGCATCGGCACGGATGTTGAAGCCGATGATGACCGCGCCGGAGGCCTGGGCCAGGTTGACGTCCGATTCGCTGATCGCGCCGACGCCGCCGTGAATGACCTGGACGCGGACTTCGTCGTTGGACAGCTTGACCAGCGAATGGGCCAGCGCTTCCTGCGAGCCCTGCACGTCGGCCTTGATGATCAGCGGCAGGGTCTTCACCTCGCCCTCGCCCATCTGCTCGAACATGCTCTCCAGCTTGGCCGCCTGCTGCTTGGCCAGCTTGACGTCGCGGAACTTGCCCTGACGGAACAGCGCGATCTCCCGCGCCTTGCGTTCGTCGGCCAGCGCC
The DNA here is from genome assembly GCA_015657735.1 of Zoogloeaceae bacterium. Classification (GTDB taxonomy): domain Bacteria; phylum Pseudomonadota; class Gammaproteobacteria; order Burkholderiales; family Rhodocyclaceae; genus Zoogloea. The sequence continues at coordinate 4,484 of SSSX01000143.1, read as the reverse complement.
ACGACCTCGTCGCCGGCACCCGGCACCTCGGAGAGGCCGAGAATCTCGACCGGGATCGACGGACCGGCTTCCTCGATGGGCTTGCCGTTCTCGTCGAGCATCGCCCGGACGCGGCCGAAAGTCGCGCCGGCGAGCACCACGTCGCCACGCCTGAGCGTGCCGGACTGGACCAGCAGCGTCGCCACCGGGCCGCGCCCCTTGTCGAGACGCGCCTCGATGATCAGACCCTTGGCCATGCTTTCGCGCGGCGCGGTGAGTTCCAGCACTTCGGCCTGCAGCAGGATGCCTTCGAGCAGATCGTCGATGCCCTGACCGGTCTTCGCCGACACCTCGACGAACATCGCATCGCCGCCGTAGGCTTCCGGCACGACGCCCTCGGCAATCAGTTCCTGGCGCACGCGGTCGGGGTTGGCACCCGGCTTGTCGATCTTGTTCACCGCCACGATCAGGGGCACTTCGGCCGCCTTGGCGTGGTGGATGGCTTCCTTGGTCTGGGGCATCACGCCGTCGTCGGCCGCCACCACCAGCACCACCAGGTCGGTCGCCTTGGCGCCACGGGCACGCATCGCCGTGAAGGCCTCGTGACCCGGAGTATCCAGGAAGGTGACCATGCCACGCTCGGTGTCGACGTGGTACGCGCCGATGTGCTGGGTGATGCCGCCCGCTTCGCCGGCCGCCACCTTGGCACGCCGGATGTAGTCGAGCAGCGAGGTCTTGCCGTGGTCGACGTGACCCATCACGGTCACCACCGGAGCACGGGGCTCGAGCGCGTAATCCTTGTGCTCGACGTTCTCCTCGAGGAAGGCGTCCGGATCGTCCAGCTTGGCGGCCAGCGCCTTGTGGCCCATTTCCTCGACGACGATCATCGCCGTGTCCTGGTCGAGCACCTGGTTGATGGTGACCATCGAGCCCATCTTCATCAGGGTCTTGATGACCTCAATGGCCTTGACGGACATCTTGTGGGCCAGATCGGCGACCGAGATCGTCTCCGGCACATGGACTTCACGCACGATCGGTTCGGTCGGGGCGACGAAAGCCGGCGTTTCCTGGTGACGGCCACCGCGACCGCCACTGCGACCGCCGCCGCGCCAGCCGCCGGCGCCGCCGGTGGTATCGCCGCGGGTCTTGATCCCGGCACCGCCACGACGCTTCGCGTCGCCAGCGGCGGCGGCATCCTTGCCGACGACCTTCTTGACATCCTTGCGGGCGCCCTTTTCGTCGGCCTTGGCCGGCTTGTGCAGCGTACCCGTCTTGGGCGCGGCCTCGCCTTCGGCCTTCGACTTCTCGGCCGCCGCCAGACGCTGCTTCTCTTCCTCGGCACGCTGCAGCATCGCCGCCCGGGCGCGCGCCTCGCGCTCCTGTTTTTCCTTCAGATCCGCGGCCTGACGGGCCTGCAGTTCCGCATGGCGCTGCGCTTCACGTTCGCGAGATGCCTTTTCCTCGGCGCTCAGGATCGAACCGGAGACGACCCGGCGCACCGGCGCGGCTGCACGCGGCTCCGCCTTGGGCTCCGCTTTCGGCTCCACCGCCACGACAGGCTCGGGTTCCGGTTCGGGTTGCACGACGACCGGCTCGGGCTCGGGCTCCGGTTCGGGTTCCGGCGCGACCTCGACCACCGGCTCGGGCACCGCCACCGGGGCCTCGACGACCGGCTCGGGCTGCGGCGCCTCCGCCACGATTTCCTCGATCTGGGCCTCGACCGCCGGCGGCATCACGACCTCGTCGGCTGCCGCGGGCACACCGGCGGCCGCTTCGGGCACCGGCGTCTCGTCGCGCTTGATGAAGGTACGCTTCTTGCGCACCTCGACCTGCACCGTGCGTGCACGGCCCGTGGAGTCGGTGGCGCGGATCTCGCTGGTCTGCTTGCGCGTCAGCGTGATCTTCGACTTGGCGGCCGTTTCGCCGTGGGCGCGACGGAGAAAGTCGAGCAGGCGGGTTTTGTCCTGCTCGGAGAGCAGATCGGATTCACGCGCCTTGTCTACGCCAGCCTTCTGCAACTGCTCGAGCAACACGGAGGCCGGCATTTTCAGCTCGCCGGCAAATTGAGTAACGGTTGTCTGTCCCATCTTGAACCTCCGGGTATTACTCGAACCAGTGCGCGCGCGCCTTGGTGATCAGATTCTTGGCCCGCTCTTCGTCCAGCCCCGACATTTCCATCAGTTCGTCCACCGCCAGATCGGCCAGTTCGTCGCGGGTATGCACGCCACCCTGGGCCAGCTTGGCGGCCAGGGGTTTGTCCATGCCTTCGAGGCCAAGCATGTCCTCGGCGACGGTTTCCAGCTGCTCTTCGGTGACGATGGCTTCGGTGAGGAGCACGTTGCGGGCGCGGTTGCGCAGCTCATTCACCGTTTCTTCGTCGAAGGATTCGATTTCCAGCATTTCGGCCAGCGGCACGTAGGCGATTTCCTCGAGCGACGAGAAACCCTCGTCGATCAGGATGTCGGCCACTTCCTCGTCCACATCCAGCTTGGAGATGAACAACTGGCGCACCGTGCTGTGTTCGGCTTCGGACTTGCGTTCCGACTCCGCCTCGGTCATCAGGTTGATCGTCCAGCCGGTCAGCTCGGAAGCCAGCTTGACGTTCTGGCCGTTGCGGCCGATGGCGATCGCGAGGTTGTTCTCGTCGACCACCACGTCCATCCCGTGGGCTTCCTCGTCGACGACGATCGACGACACCTCGGCCGGCTGCAGCGCGCCGATGACGAACTGGGCTGGCTCCGGCGACCACAACACGATGTCGATGTTCTCGCCGCCGATCTCGTTGCGCACCGCGGTGACGCGGGAGCCGCGCAGGCCGACGCAGGTGCCGATCGGGTCGATGCGCGGATCGTTCGACTTCACGCCGATCTTGGCACGCAGGCCGGGGTCGCGGGCGCAGGCCTTGATCTCGAGCAGGCCGTCGTCGATCTCCGGCACTTCGAGCTCGAACAGGCGCATCACGAATTCCGGCGCCGTGCGCGACAGGATCAGCTGCGGACCGCGGGCACCGCGGTCGATGCGCAGCAGGTAGGCCTTGACCCGGTCGCCGACACGCAGGTTTTCCTTCGGGATCATCTGGTCGCGGGGCAGCACGGCTTCCAGGCGGCCGACCTCGATGATCGCGTTGCCGCGCTCCATGCGCTTGATGCTGCCGGAGATGATGTATTCCTTGCGCTCGAGGAAGTCGTTGAGGATCTGCTCACGCTCGGCGTCGCGCACCTTCTGCAGGATCACCTGCTTCGCAGCCTGGGCGCCGATGCGGCCGAAGTCGATCGGCTCGAGGCCCTCTTCGACGTAGTCGCCGACCTGGATATCCGGATACTCGTCGCGGGCGTCGATCAGCCCCATCTGGGCTTCGTCGTTCTCCACGTCCTCGTCGGGCAGCACCTGCCAGCGGCGAAAGGACTCATAGTCGCCGGTTTCCCGGTCGATCGAGACGCGCACATCGGCCTCGTCGTTGATGCGCTTCTTGGTCGCCTGGGCAAGCGCGGACTCCAGCGCGGAGAAAACGATCTCCTTGGACACGTTCTTCTCGCGGGCCAGCGCATCAACCAACAGCAAAATTTCGCGGCTCATACCTGCAAACCTCCAAATTCCTTAAAACCTGGGCACCAGGCGGGCCTTCTCAATATCTTCAAACGGGATCGCCATCGATCCCTTTTCCGTTTCCAGGGTGACCACGCCATCTTTCAGGCCCTGCAGCACCCCGGCAAAATTGCGCTGATTGGCAATCGGCATGACAAGACGGACCTGCACATCCTGCCCGGCAAAGCGCTCGAAATCGGCCGCTTTCTTCAGGGGGCGGTCGAGGCCGGGCGACGACACCTCGAGGCGGTCGTAGTCGACGTTCTCGACCTCGAAGATCCGCGTCAGCTGGTTGCTCACCGTGGCGCAGTCGTCCACCGTGATGCCGTCCGGCGAATCGATAAACACTCTCATCAGCCGTCCGCGGGGCGAAGTCTCGAAATCGACCAGCTCATAGCCGAGGCCTTCCGCGGTCTGTTCGATCAGTTTCAGCAACTCCATGCCCTTGCCCACACTTCCTAAACCACAAATAAAAAATGGGCGAAACGCCCATCCCTGTTGAATTCGACCGGATGTCGGCTCTTGCGAACCGATCGGTTCAACTTTCGAACCGATAAAACAGAAAGATTATAGCAGCCCGCCGAAGCGGGCGCAATTTCAGCCCTCGATCAACCCTGGAAGGACTGCGTCCGGCGCGGCTGCGGTGCCGGGCGCTTGCCCTTTCCGCCCGGATTGACCGGCTTCGGCAAACCCGCCAGCGCGCACACGTCCTCCACCGCCATGTCTTCCCACATGCCGCGCTTCAGACGCGGCGGCAGCACCACCGGACCGTAGCGCACCCGCATCAGCCGGCTGACCGTGAGCCCCAGCGCCTCGAACATCCGGCGCACCTCGCGGTTGCGCCCTTCCGACAGCGTGACCCGATACCAGTGGTTGCCCCCTTCTCCCCCGGCGTCGAGCAGCGTGTTGAACTTCGCCGG
>SSSX01000882.1 GCA_015657735.1 Zoogloeaceae bacterium | reverse complement strand
CGGCAACAACCGGCTCGACGGCGGCACGGGCGCCGACGCGATGGCGGGCGGCGCCGGCAACGATACCTATGTGGTCGACCACTCCGGCGACACCGTCACCGAGTTGCGGGCCGGCGGCATCGACGCGGTGCGTGCGTCGATCAGCTTCGTCCTGCCCGAGCAGGTCGAGAATCTCATGCTGACCGGCAGCGCAGCGATCGACGGCAGCGGCAACGCGCTCGACAACCGGCTCACCGGCAACGCGGCCGCCAACCTGCTCGATGGCGGAATCGGCGCCGACGCGATGGCCGGCGGCGCCGGCGACGATCGCTACATCGTTGACAACGCCGGCGACACGCTGACCGAGGACGCCAACGGCGGCACCGACTCCGTGTTCGCCAGCGTCAGCTGCACGCTGTCGGCCAATCTCGAAAACCTGATCCTGACCGGCTCGGCCGACATCGAAGCGATCGGCAACAACGCCGCCAACAGCCTCACCGGCAATGCCGGCAACAACCGGCTCGACGGCGGCGCCGGTGCCGACGCGATGGCGGGCGGCGCCGGCAACGACACCTATGTGGTCGACAACTCCGGCGACACCGTCATCGAATTGCGGCCCGGCGGCATCGACTCGGTGCGTGCGTCGATCAGCTTCGTCCTGCCCGAGCAGGTCGAGAATCTCATGCTGACCGGCAGCGCAGCGCTCGACGGCAGCGGCAACGCACTCGACAACCGGCTCACCGGCAACGCGGCCGCCAACCTGCTCGACGGCGGAATCGGCGCCGACACCATGGCCGGCGGTGCCGGCGACGACCGCTATATCGTCGACAACATAGCGGATACCGTGACCGAACTGGCGTTCGGAGGGATCGACACCGTCTGCGCCAGCATCCGCTACGTTCTGCCCGAGCATGTCGAGAACCTGGTCCTGACCGGCACCGGCAACATCGCCGCAGGCGGCAATGGCCTCGACAATCGGCTCAGCGGCAACGCCAGCGACAACGTCATCGCGGGCGAAGCGGGCAACGACACGCTGGACGGCGGAGCGGGGAACGATACCCTGACCGGAGGGGCTGGCAACGACACCTACCTGATCAATCGCGGCGGCGGGCTGGAGCGGATCGTCGATGTTGCCGGCACGGATTCGGTGCAATTCGGCGCCGGGCTGTCGCTCGACACGGTCGCCCTGCGCGTCACCACCGCGGCCGACGGCAGCACGACTGCTCACCTGCGCATTTTGAATGCCGG
>SSSX01000881.1 GCA_015657735.1 Zoogloeaceae bacterium | reverse complement strand
GTATTCGTCGAGGGCGACGACCAGCATGGCCAGCGTGCGCATGTCGCGCGAGGCGTGGCGCAGCAGGTAATTGAGGCAGTCGGGCGGCAGCTTGAGGGCGCGCTCGCCGGCCAGCGTGTTCAGCGCCGCCGCCTTCTCGGCATCGCTCAGCGGCTGCAGGCGGTAGATCAGGCCGGAGCCGAGGCGGGTCCGCAAGTCCTCGCGCAGCGCGAGGTGGGCCGGCGGCTGGGCGGCGGCGGTAAGCAGGCGGCCGCCGCCCATCTTCAGCCGGTTGAAATGGTTGAAGAGGGCGACCTGGCCGGCCGCGTCGAGCGCCTCGACGTCGTCGACAGCCAGTTCGGGCGGCTCGCCGACACCCTTCAGCGACGGGTTGAGGCCGGCGTCGACATAGGCGAAGGCACTGGCCAGCAGCAGGTGCGAACGACCGCAGCCAGCTTCGCCATGCAGGCAGAAGGCGGTGGCGCCCAGCCCGCCGGCCAGCCATTCGGTCAGCGCGGCCACCGTTTCGGCATTGCCGCCGGCGACGAAGTTGTCGAGGGTCGGCGGGCTTTCCGGCAACAGGTCGAGAATCAGCTGGCGCATGGCGGGATGGCAATCAATCAGGGGCGATGATTCTAGCACCGGCGCCTGACAGCGGCCGCGTGTTCGCCCGGCGTTTCGCCGAAGGCCGGGGCGGGGAATTGCGATTTTGGCCGATTTTTCCGGTTGACCGCGGGAGTGGCTCACGGCTTCCCTGGTTGCCGGATCGGCCTTCGTTGCTGCATGACATTACCTGTTTGGCTGCTCTTGGGCATCATCTTGTACGCGTGCGCGGGCTTCCGGCCAGAAGCGGACGATCAAGCGTTCCTCCACGAAGCAGACACTGAATAGGAGCAACTCTGAGTGACACTGCCAGCCTTGTCGGCAATAGCGTACGGGATACGATTCTTCAGGGATGTCTTGCTGATGGGTTAATTACAAAAGCATAATACCGTCATGTGTTCGATTGACTTGGGATAGCGCGAGCCAATGACTTCCTCAAATCCGCACTGACTAACGCGGAAGGGGGCAGTCATGCTGCTTGCCTGGCTAATCTATGGCTTTTAAGGTGAATGCAGAATGATCAAAGCCTTTCTCTCGCGGCCGCTTTGGGTGCAGCAACACGTTGGGAACCATCTTCGCAAACTCGACGAAATAGTCGAAGACATGGGCTTTGAACTTAGAACGGTTGGCACCAACGTAACCTCTTTTACCTCACCTTTTGATGAGGTCGTCCGTGTGCTGAATACCTGCGATTGCGCCATCATCTTGGGGCTTCCATACCTTCGCGTTAGAACTGGGGTACTCAAAGACAAAAAAATTGAACAAGGCTTCGCGCTTCCCTCGGAATGGAATCAGATCGAGGCGGCGATAGCTATCATGCTGGGAAAGCCCACCCTGATGATGTTGCATAGAGGAGTAGCTCCCAGCGGCCTATTTGATCGTGGTGCTGCAAATGTATTCATTCACGAATTTCATACGTTTGGCCCCAAGTGGATCGAAGAAACCCTTCCAAAACTCATGGACCTTAAGGCAAAGGTACAAGCCAGTTAGCCCGCAGAAACTCAACAGTTGGTATTGGAACAAGGATATTGACGTGAACAGCGAACAACTGAAAGGCGCGAAGAAGTTGTTTTTTATTCTTCTCAGCATCGACATCGTTGCCACTGTAATTGTCGGTTTCAATGCCTTCTCGACTGTCGGCACATTGCGGGATGTCCAAGCCGGTGCCCGAAACATTGATCAGTCATTGATCAGCAGCCTTGAGTTCTGGGAGGGCTTTTCCAAGCTCTTAATTCTCACCTTGATTGGCGTCGGCATTGGATTGGTGAAATGGCTGAATGCCTGTTACAGCTTCGCAAAGCAGACGATTGGTGCAACCGGGTTCAAGAACGAGGGCTGGACTGCTGCCGGTTGGATCATCCCGATCTTCAACCTGTTTAAGCCTTACCAGATCATCAACGAAATCTACAAGGCGGGTAGCAACGGTTACGTTGCCCCTGACGACTGGAAAAAGGAGAGCGGCTCCGGCGCACTGCTTACTTGGTGGATATTCTGGGCCGTGACCCATTTCATCGTCTGGGTCATTAGCAAGCAATTGATGCGCACCGCCTCCCGAGCTGACATTTCTATTCCCCAAGCGATTGGGATGACGGAGTTGCAGGCGTGGTTGTGCATGGCTTCCCTTGTTGTCGCAGGGTTATGGTTCTGGGTGGCCAACCTGCTCACTCAACGGATGTTGAATCGCAACTCCATTCCGGCAAATGCTCAATCCGTACAACATGACATACACACGAGTAACCCCGTACCAACTTCACCGCCTATCGCTACTCCAACGCCTGAGGCTACGAAAACACCGGCGCTTACACCTAGCGAAAGAAGCGAAGCGGAAATCGATATCCCTGAGATTGCCCCTTCCCGCCTAACAATCCCGGTTCCCACGATCCCGGAGTCGGACGATTGGGCTTTCGAAAAAGTTGTCGACGAGCTTGAAACAAACACCACGGACAAGGTGCTTTGGACGCGAGCCTTCGCCGAGTCAGGCGGCGACGAGAACAAGACAAAGGCGCTCTATATACAGCGTCGGGTTAAAGTGTTTGTCGAAACAGAGAGAAAACGCTTGGCAGAGGAACATGCTAGGGAGGTTGAAGCGAGACGGCAACGAGAGGTGCAAGCCGAGTTAATTAGAATGCAGGAACTGAACGCGAGCCAGGAAGAAGAAACGCGCCGACTTGAAGCGGAAACGCTTGCGAAAGTAGAGCGTGAGAAAATTGAAGCCGCTGAGAAAGTACGACAAGCTGAAGAACAAGCACGCCACCAGCAAGCAAACCTCGATAGGTTAGAAAAGATCTCCGCCCTAATAAGTCCGCCCAAACAGGGTATGTCTATTGGCGCCATTATTGTTGTAGCGCTCGGTATCACAGCCGTTCTGCTTGTTGGTTTTGTCGCGAAGGTGGGGCCGGATACACCCTCTAAGTCGACAACTCCTGCGACGGCCTCCGCACCAGCAGCCCCATCCGGGCCTAATTACACCAAGATGGAAGATGCGGAGTTGAAGGAAAAAGCTACAACCGATGCAGACGCTGCGTACCAGTTGATGGTGCGCTACAGAAAAGACCGAGAAGGGATTGTCCGCGATCTTACTCAATCATTTTATTGGGGCGAAATTGCGGCAAATCAAGGCCACGCCCAAGCGCAAGCAGTGCTCGGCTGGTATTACACAGCAGGTATCGGCATTCCAGCAGATAAGCAAAAAGGCCTAATATGGCTTGAGAAATCCGCTGCCAAAAACAATCCAATGGGCCTTTCTAATCTGGGATGGCGTTATCAGATTGGAGATGGCGTCCCAAAGGACTACCAGAAAGCGTTTGAATACGCGAAACGTGCCTCGGACCTTGGCGACGAGGTCGGGAGGAACAACTTAGCAGAGCTTTACGAAAAAGGTCATGGCGTTCCAAAGGACTACGCCAAGGCACTAGAGTTGTTCGAACCCATTGCGGCTGCGGGACACTTTACTGATCAAAAATTAGGCATGATCCGAATTTACGCTGACCAAAACGGAAGTTACTACTATCCAGTTTTGGCGTATGCCTGGCTTCGTGTAGCACTGGACAAGCCTTATGACAGAGAAGAACTTGAGCCGCATTTAGAAGAGCTATTGGCCATAAAACAGGCTCTCGAAGGGCGATTGTCTCCGGAGCAAATTGAAGCAGGAAGGGTAAAGTCGGCAAATTGGAAAAAAGGCGACTATCTCAGGCCATGAATTTGATAGCGATTTCGCACTGATACGAGGGCCGTTACTAAATACACTTGTCGATGATTTCGAAGTCGTTTAACTGCCTCTACTAGCACGGCAGATAGGCATGGTTCTGCGATAAATCTGCGCACAGGAACGGCCGCTTTCAGAATGGCCGCCCAACCGCTTCGGGTCGGGAGTTCGCATTGGCCAGCGAGGAAAGTTGTCCGTCGGTACTGCTTCCGGATGAGCGGCAAGTGTAGCCACGGCGCTTGGTTTCGCCGTCGCGCATGGATTTCTAGTTTTCGCTGAGCAGGTCGGGGCGGTGGTCTTGCAGCCATTGCCGGGTATGAGCAAGGAGCGCTTCGGCCTGCGCCTGGCATTCCCGGACGGCGGCGTCGGTAACGGGGTCGCCTTCGTAGTCGTTGAGGTTGCGCTGTTTGCGCAGGGCGTCGAGGACGATGACGGTGTCGGCGTCCAGTTCGAGCGTTTTGGGCAAGGTTTGAAGCGCGGTCTGGTGGTGGCCGGGTTGGCTGGTGGCGGTGCGAAAGCCCTTGGCCCACAGGCCGATCATGGCGCATTGCATGATGGTCTTGTAAGCGGCGTCGAAGCGGTTGTCGTTGCTCAGTTCGGGCAGCCTGGCATCGGCCAGGTTGCGCCCGGCCGAGGCGAGCAGGCGCTGCACGCTGGCCGGCGTCGGTTCAAAGGCTTGCAGGCGATGGATCGCCAGTAAATTTTCCAAGGTCATGGACGGTGCCGATCACGAAGAGTTTGGGGCTGGCGAGGATGTTTTGCACGAAGCCGTCCCGGGCTGCGATGCGCCGGGAAAATTCGGCGGCGGTGTACACCACCGGGTTGATTTCGCGTTGCAGGATGGCTTGCGCCGGGTGCAGTGCCTTGATGGCGTCGCCAAAACCGCAGTCGCCGATGAGCAGCAGATCGACGTCGCTGCGGGCGTTTTCGTCGCCCCGTGCCAGCGAGCCGAAGACCAGAGCCAGTTCGGGCGCCGGCTGCAAGGGGCGCAGCGCCTCGGCCAGTACGTCGACGAGGCCGCTGGTCTTGCGGAACAGGCTGGCCAGTTCGGCGAATATCGGGCATTCGCGGTTGGCCTGGTAGCGAACTTGATTGCCCTGTTTTTCGCGCAGCAACAGGCCAACTTCGGCCAGCCGGGTCAATTCCCGGTGCAAGGTGCCGGCGGTGGTGTCGGTCAGGCGTGCCAGTTCGCGGACGTGGTAGCTGCTCTCGGGGTGCAGAAGCAGTTGCGCCAGCGCCCGCTGCCGATAGGTGCCGAAGAGTAGGTCGAGGAGCATGGGCGGATTTGTGTGGCCGTTTGAGCTTCGATTGTAGCCTAAACGGCTTCGTTTTGCTGGCTTGCATCAACTGCTTGAGGGAGACCTTGTCCTTGACGTGCGCCGGCAGGCGGTCGCGCCATTTCTTGGGCGCGGCCTTGAAGTCGGCCATGCTGAAGGCCGGGGTGACATTGGGTTCGGCCAGCCTACTGTTGCCTGTGCCGCCGCGCTGGCTGGTGGACTTTTCTCAATATTTCGACAATACTCGAACTATGGAAACACTAAACGCCGCTGAACTGCTCGCCGCCCTCGGTCATGAATCGCGCCTGGCCATCTTTCGCCTGCTGGTCGAGGCCGGGCCGGATGGTGTCAATGCTTCGGCCATCGGCGAGCAGCTGGGCATGGCGCCGGCCACGCTGTCTTTCCATCTCGCCCACCTGAGCCGGGTCGGGCTGATCGCCGGCGAGCGGGAGAGCCGCTTCATCCACTACTCGGCCAACTACGCGACGATGGACGAGTTGATCGCCTTCCTCACCCGCAACTGCTGCCAGGGCACGGCCTGCCTGCCGCAAGCCGCGGCCTGCGATACCACCGCCAAGCGCCGCGCCAACCTCGAAAAGTCCCGACCATGAAAAAAACCGTCCTGGTGCTGTGCACCGGCAATTCCTGTCGCTCGCAGATGGGCGAAGCCATCCTCAACCACGATCTGGGCGGGCTGGTGCGTGCCCTGTCGGCCGGCACCGTGCCGCAGCCGAAGGTGGCCGACGGCGCCATTGCCGCCCTGCAGCTGGCCGGCATCCCGGTCGACGGCCTGCACCCCAAGCATGTCGACAGCCTGCTCGACACCGACATCGACCTCGTGGTCAGCGTCTGCGACAACGCCCGCGAGACCTGCCCGGTCTTCCCCCGGCCGGTCAAGCGCATCCATGTGCCTTTCCACGACCCGCACGGCGAGCCGTTGGAAAGTTTTGTCGCCGTCCGCGACGACATCCGCAACCGGCTGGTGGCGGCCGTG
>SSSX01000880.1 GCA_015657735.1 Zoogloeaceae bacterium | reverse complement strand
ATTCGCCCCTACATGGCAGGCGCCGTTGTTCGCAGCTAACGCGAACAGAGCCAAAAAATGCGGGGGCCGGGCCGCGAACCGCCGGGCCGGCCCCCGTCAAGGCTAGGCCCGCAGGCGGGCCAGGCTTTCGAGGACAAACTCGGGACGCTGGGTCTCGGGAATCTCGGCGAAGAAGAACTGCCCCTTGCCGAGGGCCGGCAGCGCACCGCCGTTCCACAGCGGCTGGCTGACATCCACCCCGACGGACACCGGCTCCGTTGCCAGCACCGACGGCGACAGCACCGCGTCGAACTCCGCCAGCACCGGCGACCCGGCGACGCCGTCGCCTTGCGGACGCAGCGCCAGCGACCAGCGGTAGTGGTGGGCGACGTTGATCAGCGGACGGTAGCGCTCCAGATCGGCGTCGCCCAGCGCCGCGTCGTCCGGATGCTCTTCCAGCAGCACCCCGCCCACCGGGCTGGCCGACACCGCGCGCAGCAGGTCGGCCATGTACATCGCCGCGTCCTCGATGCCGTCCGGGTCCAGCTCGACGTCGCCGCGACCGGCCAGCCGGCTGGCGTGCACCAGCCAGTGCTTGGGCGACGGCATGGCCAGCACCAGCGGGGTCTGGCCGCGCAGGTTGGCGATCACCGCGTCCACCACCTCGGCCAGCAGCCGGCGCGGTTCGTCCTGTTCCAGCAGCTTGCGCAGCGGATAGGACAGGCGCCGCTTGGCGCCCAGTTCGGCGCGCACTTCGGGGTGGCGCAGCAGCCAGGCATCGAAGAGCTCGCCGACTTCCACCACGGCCACGTCGGGACGCAGCAAGCCCTGGGCCTGGGAAAAATACGCCAGGAACTGGGCGGCCCCCTGCCACGGGTCGCCCCCCTCCCCGAGCAGCAGCCGGCGGGTGTAGGCCGACGACTTCAGCCACACCTTGAGGCCGCTGCCGCCCTTGCCGGGCAGGCTGTCGGCGAGACTCTGGCTCATTGCTTTTCACCTCCCATGGCGCCCAGGGCGACCAGACGCGCTTCCAGTTCGGCGATGCGCACGTCCTTCGGATGGGCCATGTAGTTGGGGCGCGGCGCGTTGGCGTCGCGGAACTTGTCGGCGCTGCCCATGTAGAGCTTGGCCACGTCGTCGCCCCAGCAGCCGAAGTACTGCAGGTGCGCCGGCGGAGTCGGCTTGTTCCAGCCCTTGATGAACTCGGCGTAGGGCACGCCGCGGGCGATCCGCGCCTTGCGTTCGGCGTCGCGGGCGGCGGCGGTGGCGTCGTGGTTGATGGCCAGCGTCAGCGGGTCGAACTTGACCTTGTAGAGCCGCTCGGCGACGCCCTGCGAAATCAGGCCTTCCTCGATGTCGCGGATCACCCCGGCCGGGTCGCGCTCCAGCAGGTCGCCGTAGCCGGCCCCCGCGCCCTGCGAAATCATGAACAGCTCGCCGCGCTTCGAAATCTCGAAGCCCATGCCCATGTGGTGGGTGGTGTAGCTGGCGCCCTCGAAGGGCTGCTCGTTCATGATCTCCTCGATGGAGTGCTTGAACTTCCCGGGCTCGTTCATCAGCACGTCGTAGACATCGACGCCCTTGACCTTGCACAGCGGGTAGGAGCCGCAGGCGTAGCCGCCGAAGAGGCCCTGCAGCGGCGGGAACTTGGCGCCCTGGCAGACCGTCATGAAGCCCCACTGCTCGCTGTCCTTGGTGGCCACCATCATGGTGTAACCCTGGCCGCCGCGGTACTTGCCCGGGGCGATGGCGTCGCGGGTCATCTTCTTGGAGACGAGCTGCAGGAAGGGCACCTCCTCCTCGTTGAGCTCCTGCTCGCCGATGTCCGCCATGGTGGCGAAGATCGGCGCCAGCGCGTGCTCGCCGTCGCGGTCGACGGTGGCGCCGGCGCCCATGCCGTTGAGGTCGGCGCACAGGTTGCCGAGCGTCTCGCCGTGCTGGCTGACCCCACCCCAGATGAAGGTGTTGATCATGTTGAAGGTCGGCGCATGGACCTTGGTGTACTTCTCCGGGCAGCTGTAGAGGAACTTGGCGACCGCGTGCTGGCCGGCGGTGAAGCCGGTGAAGATCGACATCAGGCTCTGCGAGTTCGGCGCGTCGTAGGAGCAATTGACGATCGAGTGCGGATCGGTGATCACCTCGATCGGCGCAAAGGCCGCCTGACCGCGCGGCAGGTCGGGCCACACGTAGCACAGGAAGACCTGCGCCAGCATGCCCTTCAGGCCGGCGACGATGGTGTTGGTGGCGCGGTTGGTGAATTCCGGGCTGGAGCCGCGGAAGTCGAAGATCAGCCGGTCGCCGGTCTTGGTGAGCTGGCAGTTGATCTTCACCACGCAGTTCTCGCGCAGCGTCGAGTCCTGGATGATGTAGGTCCGCACCGTCATGTCGGGCCATTCGCTGACCCGCCGCTTGACTTCGGCACGCACGTTTTCCATGGTCGTGCGCAGCGTCGAGATCAGCGCCTCGGGACCGTCGGTGTTGAGCGTCTCCTCGATGCGCTGCTTGATGCGCAGGCAGGCGAACAGCTTGACCTTCATGTCCTCGTACTGCAGCTTGGGCTCGCGCACCGAGTTCTGCAGGAAGGTCAGGATGTCGCGCTTGATCTGGTAGTTCTCGACCACCTTGAACGGGCACATCTTGAGGCCTTCGTCGCAAGGGCTTTCGGCCATCGACGGCATGCCGCCCGGCTCGATGGCGCCGTT
>SSSX01000879.1 GCA_015657735.1 Zoogloeaceae bacterium | reverse complement strand
TCGACGAAGTTGCCGATGTGCACCTCGGGGCCGAGCTCGGTGCCGGGGCGCAGGCGGGCATAGGGGCCGAGCACGCCATCCGGGCCGATCACCGCGTCCTCGAAGTGGCAGAAGGCGGCGATGCGCGTGCCGGCGCCGACCGTGACGTTCTTCAGCACGCAGTAGGGGCCGACGTCGACGGCATCGCCCAGTTCGACCTGGCCTTCGAAGACGCAGCCGACGTCGATCGCCACGTCGCGGCCGTGGCGCAGCTCGCCGCGCACGTCGATCCGGGCCGGGTCGGCCAGGCGGACGCCGGCGACCAGCAACTGATCAGCCAGGTTACGCTGGTGCTGGCGCTCCAGCTCGGCCAGCTGGACCTTGCTGTTGACGCCGAGCACCTCCCACTCGCCTTGCGGCTGGGCGGTGCGCACCGGCAGGCCTTCGCCGACGGCGAGGCCGACGATGTCGGTCAGGTAGTACTCGCCCTGGGCGTTGTTGTTTTTCAGACTGCCCAGCCAGTCGGCCAGGCGGGCCGTCGGCATCACCATGATGCCGGTATTGACCTCGCGGATGGCCTTTTCCCCGGCGCTGGCATCCTTCTCCTCGACGATGCGCACGACCTGGCCGGCCGCGTCGCGCACCATGCGGCCGTAGCCGGTGGGGTCGGCGAGATCGACGGTGAGCACGGCAAGGCCGTCCTTGCCGGCCTGCAGCAGGCGCTTCAGGGTCGCCGCCGTGGTCAGCGGCACATCGCCGTAGAGAACCAGGGTCTGGGCGGCATCGGCCAGTTGCGGCAGGGCCTGGGCGACGGCGTGGCCGGTGCCCAGCTGCTGCGCCTGCTCGGCCCAGCGGATGTCGTCGGCGGCCAGCGTGGCGCGCACGGCGTCGCCGCCGTGGCCGTAGACGACGATCAGCTTTTCCGGATCCAGCGTGCGCGCCGTGTCGATGACGTGCTGGGCGAGCGCCTTGCCGGCCACCGGGTGCAGCACCTTGGGCAGGTTGGAGTGCATGCGCTTGCCCTGGCCGGCGGCGAGGATGACGATATTCATGGCGATGGAATGGTGGATTGGCAATGAGCAATTCTCACACGATCGCCGGAGGCTGTCGAAGGCAAAATGCGCCCGGACGGCCGATTGCCGCGGTCGACAGGAATTTCCGGCCAAATTCGAAAAACAAAAAACCCCGCTCACCTTTCGGTGGGCGGGGCTTTTTCGGCCGGGTGGCGTTCAGCGCGGCAGGGTTGTCGAGCCCATCAGGAAGGCATCGACCTCGCGGGCGGCCTGGCGACCCTCGCGGATCGCCCAGACGACCAGCGACTGGCCGCGGCGCACGTCGCCGGCGGCGTAGACCTTGGCGACGTTGGTGGCGTAGCAGCCCTCGCCGTCGGTGGTCGCCCTGGCGTTCTGGCGGCCGTCCTTGACGACGCCGAAGGCGTCGAGCAGGCCGCCGACCGGGTTGGTGAAGCCCATGGCGAGGAAGGCAGCATCGCACGGCAGCTCGAATTCCGAACCGGCGACTTCACTCATCTTGCCGTCCTTCCACTCGACGCGGACCGCCTTGAGCGCCTTGATGCCACCCTTGCCGTCAGCGACCAGTTCCTTGGTCGCCACGGCGAAGTCGCGCGCCACACCCTCTTCGTGCGAGGACGAGGTACGCAGCTTGTACGGCCAGTACGGCCAGGTCAGCGCCTTGTTCTCTTCTTCCGGCGGCATCGGCATCAGCTCGAACTGGGTCACCGAGGCGGCGCCATGGCGGTTCGAGGTGCCAACGCAGTCGGATCCGGTATCGCCGCCGCCGATGACGACGACGTGCTTGCCCTTGACGTTGATCGGGTTGGCGCCGTCGCCGGCGACTTCCTTGTTC
>SSSX01000878.1 GCA_015657735.1 Zoogloeaceae bacterium | reverse complement strand
GGAGGTGCGCTCGGACGCACAGGAAGCGACGGGGTCCCAGATCAGGCGCGGATCGAAGCTCAGCGCGGCGAACATCGTCAGCACCACGACGGCGCCGAAGGCCACCGCCGCCGGGCCGGCCTGGACCGTCGCCAGGCCGTGGAAGCGCACCAGCGCGACGAGCAGGGTGACGACGTAGAGGTCGAGCATCGACCAGCGGCCGACAAATTCGACCAGCCGGTAGAGCCGCGTGCGCTGCACCAGGCGGTGCGGCGAGCGGCGCTGCGCCGACGCCGCGAGGTAGATCAGGGCCAGGATCTTCAGCAGCGGCACCATCACGCTGGCGAAGAACACCAGCACCGCCAGCGGCCACGAGCCCGACTGCCACAGGAAGATCACACCGCTCATGATCGTGTCCTCCTGGCTGCCGAGCAGCGAGGCGGTGGTCATCATCGGCAGCAGATTGGCCGGCACATAGAGGATCGCCGCGGCGACCACCAGTGCCCAGGTCGTCGCCAGGCTGGCGGGCTTGCGCATGTGCAGCGGCGCCCGGCAGCGCGGGCAGCGCAGCAGGCCACGGGCGGCCGGCGCGCGCGACAGCTGGCCGCAGACGTGGCAGTTGAACAGGCCGGCCTCGCGGGCGGTGAAGTGGGCGGACGGGCCGGCCGGCGCGGCGCTCACGCATCCGCCCCGGTGGCCGGCGCCTGCCACAGCAGGCGGCTGTCGAAGGCGCGGGCGGCGAAGGTCAGCACCACGATCAGCGCCGCCATCGCCCAGAAGGCCGGGCCGAGGATCACCTCCGCCAGGTGCGACAGCTTGACCAGCGACACCAGCATGCCGAGCAGGAAGACCTCGACCATGCCCCACGGCCGCAGCGCGCGCACCAGCCGGAACAGCGGGGCGACGCGGGGCGACACCCGCCCGAGGCGCAGCGGCACCAACACGACGAGGATCATCGCCAGTTCGAGCAGCGGGAACAGCAGCGTGGTGACGCCGACCAGCGCCGCCACCGGCTGCATGCCGTCGTGCCACAGCGCGCGCAGCGCCGCCAGCAGCGTCACCTCGACGCGCTGGCCCTGCATCTCGAGGCCGACCAGCGGCCACGCGTTGGCGATGAGGTAGAGGATCGCCGCGGTGCACCCGAGGGCCAGCGTGCGGTCGGCGCTGTCGGGCGGATTGCGCGCCAGGAAGGCGCCGCAGCGGACGCAGCGGGCCGTCTCGCCGGGAGCGAGATGCGGCCCGGTCTGCAACAGGTCACACTCGTGGCAGGCGATCAGGTCGGGAGGCAGCGGCAGAGGCGCAGCGGGCGCAGGCATGGGGCGGGGGCGGGCTCGGCGCGGGAATGACGCTCAATTCTGCGGTGCGGCGCACCGCGGCGCAAGCCCGCCGCCGGGCCGCGGCGCCGGCCGTCAGCGCTCCGCCGGCGCCGGCAGCGGCGGACGACCCGCGGCCTCGGCCGGGACGCCCGCGTCGGGGCCCGATGGCGGTGGCGGCAGACCGTCGACCGGGGCGGCCGGCACCAGACCGTCGACCGCCGCCAGCGGGGCGAGGGTCAGCACCACCGGGGCACTGTCGCCGCGCCGGCGCAGCAGCACGCGGTCGGCGAGCACGCGCTCGACGCGGATGTCGTCGTTAAAGGACGAGCCCTCGGGCACCAGCACCGGACGCTTGCCGCTCTCGGCCAGCAGCGCCACCGCCGGGGCCGCATCGTTGCCGGCGATGATGCCCTGCAGGACCAGCGCGGGCCGCCCGCCCGGCGCGTACGGCAGCGGGGCGGCCTCCGCCGGCGCGGGCAATGCCGGGCTGGCAACGAGAATCAGCCCGGCGTCTTCGGCGATCCACAGCGCGGCGACCACGGCAATGCCGACGATCACGACGATCCGCTGCAGGCGGTCGTAGTCGAAGCCTGTCATTTTCATTCTCTCCGTCGGGATGCGCCGGCCGCCTTTGCCACCCGACGGCGCGGTCGCCCGTTTTGTTTCGACAGGACGAACCGTATCACCCGACTGGCATGGTGCCGCGACTGCTTCACGCGTTTTTACTCATTTTACCAAATTTACAGTTTTGATCCTTGCAGACTGTGGGCTACATCACAGTCGCCGGCGCCGGCCTGAACGACAATTCCGCCATTCCCCCCGTCCTCCGCCAACCGCCATGTTCCTGCTCCGTATCGCCCTCCGCCTGCTGTGGTCCGTGCCCGTGCTGCTGATGGTCGCCCTGCTGGCCACGCCGGGCAGTGTGCTCGCCGCCGGCCACGGCGATCACCGCCACGCGCCGGCGGCAGCGGGGGAACCTAACTAGCTACCGGCCGGGCTCGCCGGCTCAGCGCGCGGCGATGAAGTCCAGCACGTCGGCGACGAAGCGTTCGCGCTCGGCCAGCTGCGGCGCGTGGTCGGCGCCGGCGTAGCGATGCAGCCGCGCGCCGGAGATGGCGTCGCGCCCGTCGTCGGCGGTAAAGCGCTGCATCCGGGTTCCTTTCGCACGGCCGGCCGGCGGGTGCCGGGAGCGGCCGGGCGATTGTGCGCGGTTTTGCGTGCGGCTCAGGCGACGATGACGCGGCGCATCGTCGCGCGATCGTCGTGGGACAGGATGGGGCCGTGCCAGACGTATTCGCCGGGCCGGTCGAAGGTGGCGACGATCCGCGTGACCTCGCCGGGCAGCGCCAGCACCGTATCCTTGCGACCCTGCTCGTGGGCCGGCGCGGCGGTCGGCGTGCCGCTCAGCGCGACCTCGGTCAGATAGCCGCCGGAGGCGCCGTCGCCCATCGGCTTGGGCACCAGGGCGCCGCTGAAAGGCTGGCGGTCGAGGATGCGGAAGGCGACGCGGTGCAGGTGGATCGGGTGGGCGTCCGCGGTGGTGTTGTGGATCTCCCAGATCTCGGTGCGGCCGGCGGCGATGTGCTCGGTGACCGGATCGGCGTACATGAAGGTGCCGAAGCCGGGGGCGGGCGGGTTGCCGGGCGCCGGGTTGACGGTGCCGAGCAGGGTCTGCAGGCGGCCGTCGGCGTCGCTGCCTTCGAACAGCAT
>SSSX01000877.1 GCA_015657735.1 Zoogloeaceae bacterium | reverse complement strand
GAGGCCGATGCCAAAGGTGTAGGCCGGCGCAAACCAGCCGAACTGCGGGCCGTTGAGGAGGATCGAGTTGGCGCCGGCGGCGCGCTTCTTGCCGACGATCCACATGTTGCTGGCGGCCGGAAAACCGGCCTGGCCGGTCATCCCGAAACTTTCGAGCTGGGCCAGCAGGGCGTCCTGGTGGTCGGCCGGCGAGCCGTCCAGCAGCGCGCCGTCGGCGCCCCTGGCGAGGCGCGCGAGGCTCGGCGGCGTATCGCGATAGTCGGGCAGGGTGTAGGCGATGGCGCCCGTCGTGCTCACCGGCACCGCGTAGCGGCCGGCGCTCGCCGGCACGGTGGTCGGCGCGTCCGGGTCGACCACCCATTTCAGTTCGTCGAAAATCGCCTGGCCGGCGGCGGCGCCGTGCTTGTCCTTCAGCGCGGTGAGCAGGCCGAGGTTGTCGATCTCGGTGTTGAAGTCGGAGAAGCGGTTGGCCATCGTGCCGACGAAGACCATCACCACGTCGAAGGCCGTCCACGGCTCGGGGGTGAAGCCGAAATCGCTGAATTGCCGCGGCATCAGCCGGCCCGGGTCGGCCTTCACCCTGTCGAGCCACGCATTCATGCCCGCTGCGTAACCTTCGAGGATGTCCCGGTCGGCCTTCGGCAGCGCGGCGATCTGGTCGCGGATCGACTGCGGCCAATAGTTCGAACGAATCCCTTTGTCGAAGGCGATGAATTTTGGCCCGAGCACCTCGGCAACCCGGCCCTGCGTGCTGCGCCGGGCCATTTCCATCTGGAACAGGCGGTCCTGGGCGACGACGTAGCCGTAGCCGTAAAACAGGCCGAAGGTGGAGCCGGCATAGACGTGGGGCATGCCGTAGGCGTCACGGCGGATCTCGATGCTGTCCTGGGCGCTGGCCTGCGGCGACTTGGCGGCGGCCGGCAGCGCGGCGCCGAGCAGCAGCGCGCCGACCACGGCGCTCAGCGCGACGGCGCGCTTGTCTGCAAAACGGGGAAAGTTCATCGGTATCTCCTCCACCTTTGGCCGGCGGAATTATGTTTAGAGGAATTGATTTCCGATAATACAAACCGCGTTAATATGTGTCCAATGCAAAAATTTCTTCGTTTCAATAACTGAATGTAATCGATGAACCTGGCTCACCTGCGCCATCTGATCGCCCTTGCCGAGCATCAGTCGTTCCGCAAGGCCGCCGCCGCGCTGTTCATCACCCAGCCGGCGTTGAGCCGCAGCATCCAGGCACTCGAACGGGAGCTCGGCGTGCGGCTGGTGGACCGGGTCGGGCGGAGAAACATCCTGACCGCCTACGGCCAGCAGGTCGTCGGGCGGGCGCGCAAGATCCTGTTCGAAGCGTCGGAAATCCGCCGCGGCGCCGCGCTGACGACGGGCGGCGAAGTGGGCACGCTGCGCCTCGGCCTGGGGCCGACCCCGGCCGCGATCCTGGCCACGCCCTTTCTGATCCACATGGCGAGCCGCCATCCGGGCATTCAGGTCAAGCTCGCGCGCGGGTCGATCGAGCTGCTGTGTCAGGCGCTGCGCAACGAGACGGTCGATGTGATTGCCGTCGACCGCCGCGCGCTGCCGGCCACCGAAGATCTGGCCCTCGAGACGCTGCCGCCGCTGCGGGCCGGCTTCGTGTGCCGGGCGGGGCATCCGCTGCTGGCGCTGCCCCGGGTGGACCTCGCGCTGCTGCGCGGCTACCCGGTCGCCTCGACGCCGCTGTCCGAGGAAGTGGCGCGCGACCTGATGGCGGAACTCGGCCAGGACGCCCACCCGAGCCGTCTGGTGACCCTCAACAGCGAGGACATCGGCGGTCTCGTCGAAGTGGTCGAGAAGACCGATGCGATCTTTCTGGGCGTTTTCGCGGTGGCGCAAAAACAGCTGGACGGCGGCCGCCTCGTCGAGCTACGGCTGCAGCCCCACTTCGAACGCATCGGCAGCTACGCGCTGGCGACCCTCGCCGGGCGCAGCGAATCGCCGGCGCAGGCGCTGTTCCGCGCCTTCGCGCACGAGCATTTCCACGCTTAGCGGCGACCGCCCGGCTCAGGCCTTCTTGACGAACTCCGACTTGAGCTGCATGGCGCCGAAGCCGTCGATCTTGCAGTCGATGTCGTGATCGCCATCGACCAGGCGGATGTTCTTGACCTTGGTGCCGACCTTGACGACCGACGACGAGCCCTTGACCTTCAGATCCTTGATCACGGTGACCGTGTCGCCGTCCTGCAGCACGTTGCCGTTGGCGTCGCGGACCACCTTGGCCTCCTCGACCGGCGCGGCCTTCGGCCACTCGTGGGCGCATTCGGGGCAGACGAAATTGTCGCCGTCTTCATAGGTGAATTCGGACGAACACTGGGGGCACTTGGGCAGACTGCTCATGCTGACTCCTGGGTCGGGGCGGCGCCGCGCTTCTTGAGCAACAGGCCGCACTCGAGGTGGTGGGTGTAGGGAAACTGGTCGAAGGCCGCGGCGGCGGCGATCTCGTGGGTGGCGTGGAGGGCCGCGACGTTTTCCTGCAGGGTCTGGGGGTTGCAGGAGATGTACAGGATGCGTTCGAAGCCGCGGGCGAGTTCGACGGTCGGCGCGTCCAGCCCGCTGCGCGGCGGATCGACGAACAGCGTGCCGAAACGGTAGCCGGCCAGGTCGACGTCCTTCATGCGGCGGTATTCGCGGCCACCGGCCAGCGCATCGCTGATTTCGTCGCTGGCCATGCGCACCATCGTCACGTTGGCCACGCCGTTGGCTTCGAGGTTGAAGTGGGCGGCGTGCACCGACGGCTTGCTCATCTCGGTGGCGAGCACCCGGTCGAACAACGGGGCCAGCGCAACGGTGAAGTTGCCGTTGCCGCAGTACAGCTCGAGCAGGTCGCCGCCGCTGCCGGCCGCGCAGGCGCGGGCCCAGCCGAGCATCTGGCGGTTCACGCCGCCGTTGGGCTGGGTGAAGCTGCCTTCGATCTGCTTGTAGGTGAGGCGCCGGCCATCGAGTTCGAAGGCTTCCAGCAGCCAGTCGCGGCCGACGACGATCTTCTGCTTGCGGCTGCGGCCGATGATCTGCGCGTCGAGGTCGGCCGCCAGTTCCGCCGCGGCGGCCTGCCAGGCGGCGTCGAGCGGGCGGTGGTAGACCAGGCTGATCATCAGCTCGCCCGACAGCGTGGCCAGAAACTCGACCTGGAAGATCTTGCGCTTGAGCGCCTCGCTGGCCATCAGGCGCTCGCGCAGGCGCGGCATGGCGGCGGCGATCGGCGCGGCGGCGGGCGGAAAGGCGTCGAGGGTCAGCACGCGCTTCGGCTCGGCGGGGTCGAACATCGCGTAGTCGACCCGCGCGCCGTCGTGCCACATGCGGAACTCGGCGCGCAGGCGGTAGGCCAGCGGCGCGGATTCGAAGACGGCGGGTTCGGGCAGGTCGAAGGCGGCAAAATCGCGCCGGTAGCGGTCCACCTTGGCGGCGAGCTGGGCGGCGTAGTCGGCGGGGTCGAAACTGGGCAGGGACATGCGCGAACGGGGTGGTGCGTGAGCGGAGGGGCGAATATACGCCTGTCGGGCGATTCCAAAAACAACGGGCGCCGCAGCGCCCGTCGTTCCGGTGAAGCTTCTACCGCGCTTACTGGTGGTAGGCGCTTTCGCCGTGGGAGGTGATGTCCAGACCTTCCCGTTCTTCGTCTTCCGGCACGCGCAGGCCGATGAACATGTCGACCAGCTTGTAGGCGATGAAGGCGACGACCGCCGACCACACGATGGTGATGCCGACGGCGGTAGCCTGCACGATGACCTGATCGGCGATCGAGTAGCCGTCGGCGACCTTGTTGCCGACGTAGTCCCAGATGCCGGCGCCGCCGAGCGACGGAGCCGCGAAGACGCCGGTCAGGATCGCCCCGAGGATGCCGCCGACGCCATGCACGCCGAACACGTCGAGGGAGTCGTCGGCGCCGAGCATGCGCTTCAGGCCATTGACGCCCCACAGGCAGATGACACCGGCCAGCAGGCCCATGACGACCGCGCCCACCACGCCGACGAAGCCCGCCGCCGGCGTGATCGCCACCAGACCGGCAACCGCGCCGGAGGCGCCGCCGAGGCCGGACGGCTTGCCTTTGATGATCCATTCAGCCAGCAGCCACGAGAAGGCCGCGGCGGCGGTGGCCACCCAGGTATTCACGAAGGCCAGCGCGGCAACGCCGTTGGCTTCGAGGGCGGAACCGGCGTTGAAGCCGAACCAGCCCACCCACAGCAGCGAGGCGCCGACGATGGTCAGGGTCAGGCTGTGCGGCGCGAAGGACTCGCGGCCGAAACCGATCCGCTTGCCGACCAGGAAGGCGCCGACCAGGCCGGCAACGGCGGCGTTGATGTGCACCACGGTGCCGCCGGCGAAGTCGAGGGCGCCCTTCTGGAACAGGAAGCCGGCCGTCGCGTTGGCGGCGTCGGCCGCTTCGGCGGAGGTGTAGGCATCCGGGCCCGCCCAGTACCACACCATGTGCGCCACCGGCAGGTAGCTGAAGGTGAACCACAGCACCGAGAACAGCAGCACCGCCGAGAACTTGATGCGCTCGGCGAAGGCGCCGAGGACCAGCGCCACGGTGATCGCCGCGAAGGCGCCCTGGAAGGCCACGTAGATGAACTCGGAGACGACCACGCCCTTCGTGAAGGTGGCGGCGACCGAGTCAGGCGTGATGCCCTTCAGGAAGACCTTGTCGAGCCCGCCGAAGAAGGCGCTGCCCTCGGTGAAGGCGATCGAGTAGCCGTACAGCACCCACAGCACGCTGATCAGCGAGAACACCGCGAAAACCTGCAGCAGTACCGACAGCATGTTCTTGGCGCGCACCAGGCCGCCGTAGAACAGCGCCAGGCCAGGGATCGACATCAGGATCACGAAGGCCGTCGACACGAGCAGCCAGGCGTTGTCGCCCTTGTTGGGGACCGGCGCCGGCGCGGCTTCGGCGGCGGGCGCCGCCGCTTCGGCGACTTTGGCGGCCGGGGCCTCGGCCGGCTTGGTGTCGGCGGCGGCAGCGGCCGGCGCGGTGACGGCCGGGGCGGCGACCGGCGCGGCCGGCTTGTCCTCCGCCAGCGCGCCGCCCGCAAAGCCGACCGTCAGCGTGGTCAGCAGGGCTGCGATGAATTTTTTCATGATGACAGGCTCCCGGTTACAGCGCTTCGGCACCGGACTCGCCGGTACGGATGCGGATGGCTTGTTCCAGATCGAACACGAAGATCTTGCCGTCACCGATCTTGCCGGTGCTGGCGGATTTTTCGATGGCTTCGATGACCTGCTCGAGAATGTCGGTGGCCACAGCGGCCTCGATCTTCACCTTCGGCAGGAAATCGACGACATATTCGGCGCCGCGGTACAGCTCGGTGTGCCCCTTCTGGCGGCCGAAACCCTTGACCTCGGTGACGGTGATGCCTTGCACGCCGATGGCGGACAGGGCCTCGCGGACTTCGTCGAGCTTGAAGGGTTTGATGATGGCAGTGACGAGTTTCATGGTGTGCTCCTCAGCCGGGCGGCCCCGCAAGGCCGCCCGGCGGTTGCGGAATTAGAAGTTGCGGGTCAGCGACACGAGGACGCGGTCCTTGCCCAGATCCTTGCCGTAGGCGTTGCGATACCACGGATCGGTGCTGGCGTTGGTGCTGATGTAGCTGATGCCGACGACGTTGCCGCTGAAGTCCTTGGTCACGCCGAGCTTCCAGTCGGTGTAGGACGCACCGCCGGCGCTGGCGCCGTTAACCTTCTGGCGCCCCAGATGGCCGACCAGGTTGAGGCCCGGGCTCAGCTCGTAGTTGGCGGTGAGGTCGAGGTAGCCCGAGTTCTTGCTGCCCGTCCAGCCGAACAGGTCGGAGAAGGAGTGCGAGTACTTCAGGGTCAGGAAGGTCCACGAACCGGCGACGTAACCTTCCAGGGTGTTCGGGTTGTTGCCGTAGCCGGAGCCCGGGTAGAAATACTGCAGCAGACCAACGTCGTAGCCGAAGTCGCCGACGGTGTTCTTGTAGCCGCCGTAGAAGTCCCACTCGAGGCTGTTGCTGACG
>SSSX01000876.1 GCA_015657735.1 Zoogloeaceae bacterium | reverse complement strand
GCGGCGTAAAGGGCGCCGACCACAGCGCCGGCACTGGTGCCGACCACCAGATCGGGCACGATGCCGTTGGTTTCGAGGGCCTTGATCACGCCGATGTGGGCGAAGCCGCGGGCCGCGCCGCCGCCCAGCGCCAGCGCCAGCCGCGGCTTGCGCGCCACGCGAGGCGCGGCCACCTCGGGTTTCGACTGCAGCCCGCCGCAGGCGGTCAGGCCGAGTGCCGACAGGCCGCCGACGAGCAGGCGCCGCCGCTTCATGGTGCGTCCTGCCGGCGGGCCATGGCGATCGCCAGCTCGACCGCCGCGAACAGGCTGCCCGGGTCGGCGCGGCCGCTGCCGGCCAGGTCGAGGGCGGTGCCGTGGTCGACGGAGGTGCGGATGATCGGCAGGCCGAGGGTGACGTTCACGCCGCCGCCGAAGCTGGCGTGCTTGAGCACCGGCAAACCCTGGTCGTGGAACATCGCCAGCACCGCGTCGCCCTGCGCGAGGGTGTGCGGCACGAACAGCGTATCGGCCGGCAGCGGGCCGGTGAGGCGCAAGCCTTCGGCGCGCAACTGGTCGAGCACCGGCGTGATGACCTCGATCTCCTCGAGCCCCATGTGGCCGCCTTCGCCGGCGTGCGGGTTGAGGCCGGCGACGAGGATCGTCGGCGCCGCGCAGCCGAAGCGCTCGCGCAGATCGCGGTGCACGATGCGCAGGGTGTCGGCGAGCAGCGGGCGGGTGATCGCCGCCGGCACGTCCTTCAGCGGCAGGTGGGTCGTCGCGAGGGCGACGCGCATGCCACCGCCGACCAGCATCATGACGACCAGCGGCGTGCCGGTCGCTTCGGCGAGATATTCGGTGTGGCCGGAAAAAGGCACGCCGGCATCGCAGATGATGCCCTTGTGCACCGGCGCGGTGACCATGCCGGCGAACTCGCCTGACTGGCAGCCGGCGATGGCCCGGTCGAGGACGTCGAGCACGTAGCGGGCATTGCCGGCGTCGAGCCGGCCGGGCTGCGCCGGGCTGGCCAGCGGCACGTGGAGGACTTCGAGCGCGCCGGCGCGCGGAACGCCGTCATGGACGTAATCGACGATATCGACGGACGGTTCGACGGCGTGGATGCGCGCGGCGATCATCGCCCGGTCGCCGATGACGACCAGACGCGCCGGCCACTCGCGGCGCGGCAGCGCGGCGCACAGGTCGGGCCCGATGCCGGCGGGTTCGCCGCTGGTGATGGCGAGGATCATGGGAATCGGAAGTGGGGGAAATGGGATGATTCAGGCGCTGCGCCGCCGGGCGGGGGCGCAGCCGGCCGACGCGCGTCCGCCGGGCGCGGGCCGGGCCTCAGCGGTCTTCGAGCCGGTATTCGACGTAGGCGCGGTCGCGCAGCTGACGCAGCCAGTCCTGGTAGGCCTCGTCGGACTTGCGTTCGCGCAGCGCGTTGCGGGCGGCGGCGCGCTTGCGGTCGTCGG
>SSSX01000875.1 GCA_015657735.1 Zoogloeaceae bacterium | reverse complement strand
GCAGGAGGCGCTGGTGGTGCGCCACCAGAACATCCGCCTGAGTTACGCCGAGCTGCGCCTCAAGGTCGACGCGCTGGCCTGCGGGCTGCGCCGCCTGGGGCTGGAGCCGGGCGAACGGGTCGGCATCTGGTCGCAGAACAACTACGAATGGACGCTGACCCAGTTCGCCACCGCCAAGGCCGGGCTGGTGCTGGTCAACATCAACCCGGCCTACCGCCGCAGCGAGCTGGAATACGCGCTGAACAAGGTCGGCTGCCGGGCGCTGATCCTGTCGCCGTCCTTCAAGAGCAGCGACTACCTGGCGATGCTGGCCGACCTGGCGCCCGAACTCGGCCACTGCGAACCCGGCCTGCTGCGCGCCCATCGCCTGCCCAGCCTCGAGATCGTCATCCGCCTCGGCAGCGCGCGCAGCGCCGGCATGCTCAACTTCGACGAGCTGCTGCGCCAGCCCGACCGCGACGAGGCCTATGCGCTGGCGGAGCTCGGCGAGCGCCTGCAGTTCGACGATCCGATCAATATCCAGTTCACCTCCGGCACCACCGGCAACCCGAAGGGCGCCACGCTGTCGCACCACAACATCCTCAACAACGGCTATTTCGTCGGCGAGGCGATCCGTCTGACCGAGGGCGACCGGGTGTGCATTCCGGTGCCGCTCTACCACTGCTTCGGCATGGTGATGGGCAATCTGGGCTGCCTGACCCACGGCGCGACGATGGTCTATCCGGCCGAGGCGTTCGACCCGCTGGCGGTGCTGGCTGCGGTCGCCGAGGAAAAATGCACCGCCAGCTACGGTGTGCCGACGATGTTCATCGCCCAGCTCGACCACCCCGATTTCGCCCGCTACGACCTGTCGAGCCTGCGCACCGGCATCATGGCCGGCAGCCCGTGCCCGATCGAAGTGATGAAGCGGGTCATCGACAAGATGAACATGGGTGAGGTGACCATCGCCTACGGCATGACCGAAACCTCGCCGGTGAGCTTCCAGAGCAGCACCGACGATTCCATCGAACGCCGGGTGTCGACGGTCGGCCGCGTGCAGCCCCACTGCGAGGTGAAGATCGTCGACAGCGACGGCCACATCGTGCCCCGCGGCACGCCGGGCGAACTGTGCACCCGCGGCTACTCGGTGATGCTCGGCTACTGGGGCGACGAAGCCAAGACCGCCGAAGCCGTCGACAAGGCCGGCTGGATGCACACCGGCGACATCGCGGTGATCGACGACGACGGCTTCTGCAACATCGTCGGGCGCATCAAGGACATGGTGATCCGCGGCGGCGAGAACATCTACCCGCGCGAGATCGAGGAGTTCCTCTACCGTCACCCGAAGGTGCTGGACGTGCAGGTGGTCGGCATTCCCGATCAGAAGTTCGGCGAGGAGCTGTGTGCGTGGATCATCGTCCGCGAAGGCGAAAAGCTCGGCGAGGACGAGGTGCGCGCCTTCTGCCAGGGGCAGATCGCCCACTACAAGATTCCGCGCTACATCCGTTTCGTCGACAGCTTCCCGATGACGGTGACCGGCAAGATCCAGAAGTTCCAGATCCGCGAGCAGATGAAGCAGGCGCTCGGCCTGCACGACGCGGCGACGGCGTGAGGGCGTGGCAACCATGACTCTGCCGCGCCGCGTCCGCATCGTCGAAATGGGCCCGCGTGACGGCCTGCAGAACGAGAAGCAGGTGGTCAGCACCGAAACCAAGGTCGAGCTGATCGCGCGCCTCGGTGCCGCCGGGCTGGCGGCGATCGAAGCG
>SSSX01000874.1 GCA_015657735.1 Zoogloeaceae bacterium | reverse complement strand
CGGCTGCGCGAATCGGTGCGCCTGCGCATGATCGCCGAGGTGCCGCTGGGCGCCTTCCTGTCGGGCGGCGTCGATTCGAGCGCGGTCGTGGCGACCATGGCCGGCCTGTCGCCGGAGCCGGTCAACACCTGCTCGATCGCCTTCGACGATCCCGCCTTCAACGAATCCGCTTTCGCCCAGATGGTGGCCGACCGCTACCGGACGCGGCATTTCGTCGAGACCGTCAAGTCCGACGACTTCGACCTCATCGACACGCTGGCGGCGCTCTACGACGAACCCTATGCCGACAGCTCGGCGATCCCCACCTACCGGGTCTGCCAGCTGGCGCGCAAGCACGTCACCGTGGCGCTGTCGGGCGACGGCGGCGACGAGAGCCTCGGCGGCTACCGGCGCTACCGCATGCACCTGATGGAAGAGAAGATGCGCAGCAGCATGCCGGCGGGCATTCGCCGGCCGGTGTTCGGGCTGCTCGGCCGGATGTACCCGAAGGCCGACTGGGCGCCGCGGATGTTCCGCGCCAAGACGACCTTCCAGGCCCTGGCGCGGGATTCGGTGCAGGCCTATTTCCATTCCGTCTCGATCCTCCGCGACGACATGCGGCGCAGCCTGTTCTCCCCCGCCTTCCGGCGCGAACTCGCGGGCTACAACGCGATCGAGGTGTTCCGCCGCCACGGCAGCGCCGCGCACACCGACGATCCGCTGGCGCTGATCCAGTACCTCGACATGAAGACCTACCTGGTCGGCGACATCAACACCAAGGTCGACCGGGCCAGCATGGCCCATTCCCTCGAGGTGCGCGAGCCGTTGATGGACCACAAACTCGTCGAATGGCTGGCGACCCTGCCGTCGGGCCTCAAGGTGAAGGGGCAGGAAGGCAAATACGTCTTCAAGAAGGCGATGGAGCCGATGCTGCCGCGCGATGTGCTGTATCGCCCCAAAATGGGTTTCGCGGTGCCGCTGGCCCGCTGGTTCCGCGGGCCGCTGAAGCAGCGCGTGCGCGATGCGATCCTCGGTTCGACGCTCGCCGACGCCGGCATCTTCAACCGCGACTACCTGCAGCACCTCGTCGATGCCCACCAGTCCGGCGCTCGCGATTACAGCGCGCCGCTGTGGACGACGATGATGTTCGAAGCCTTCCTGCGTAACAGCAACGCCACCGCGCCGCTGCCGGCGGTGGCCGAGATGAGCCAGTAAATGCGCATCCTCCACGTCCTCGATCACTCGATCCCGCTGCACAGCGGCTACACTTTCCGCACCGCGGCGATCCTGCGCGAGCAGCGCGCCCTCGGCTGGGAAACCTTCCACCTGACCTCGCCCAAGCAGGGCGCCACCGCGGCGCCGGTCGAGGACGTCGACGGCCTGCGCTTCTACCGCTGCCCGGTGCCCGCCGCGGGCCCGGCCGGCATCAACGAGGTCCGCCTGATGCGCGCCACCGAGGCGCGTCTCGAGGAACTCGCCCGCGAACTGCGGCCCGACGTGATCCACGCCCATTCGCCAGTGCTCAACGCCATCCCGGCGATCCGCGTCGGCCGCCGTCTGGGCATTCCGGTCGTCTACGAGGTCCGCGCCTTCTGGGAAGACGCGGCGGTCGATCACGGCACGACGGCCGAAGGCAGCCTGCGCTATCGCGCCACGCGGGGCCTCGAAACCTGGGCGCTGCGGCGGGTCAATCACGTGTTCACGATCTGCGAGGGGCTGCGCCGGGACATCGTGGCCCGCGGGATCGCCGACAACCGGGTGACGGTCATCCCCAACGCGGTGGATGTGGATGGCTTCCAGCTCTCCGGCGCACCCGATGCTGCGCTCAAGTCCCAGCTCGGACTCGACGGTGCGACGGTGCTCGGTTTTGTGGGCTCGTTCTATGCTTACGAGGGGCTGGATCTGCTCCTCGACGCCTTTCCGGCGCTGCTCGCCCGTCACCCCGAGCTGCGCATCCTGCTGGTCGGCGGCGGTCCGCAGGAGGCCAGGCTGAAGGCCCAGGCCGAACGTCTGGGCATCGCCGACCGCGTGCTGTTCACCGGCCGGGTTCCGCACGCGCAGGTGAGCCGCTACTACGATCTGATCGATCTGCTGGTCTATCCGCGCCATTCGATGCGTCTGACCGAGCTCGTCACCCCGCTCAAGCCGCTCGAGGCGATGGCCCAGGGCCGCATCTTCGCCGCCTCCGGCGTGGGCGGGCACCGCGAGCTGATCCGCGACGGCGAAACCGGGCGGCTGTTCGCCGCCGGCGACGCGACGGCGCTGGCCGACACGGTGAGCGCGATGCTGAGCGACCGCGCCCACTGGCCGGCGATGCGTCAGGCCGGGCGGCATTTCGTCGAAGAAGTGCGCAACTGGAAGAACAGCGTCAAGAACTACGTGCCGGTCTATCAGGCGCTGGCCGCCGCCGCGGGCGGAGCGCGCCGATGACGGCCGGCCGGTCGGGCGGGGCCGCCGCCCCGATCCGGACCCTGCTGTTCTCCACGCTCTATCCGAGCAGCGTCAGACCGGGGCACGGCATCTTCGTCGAGACGCGCCTGCGTTACCTGCTGGCCAGCGGTCAGGTCGAGACGCGCGTCGTTGCGCCGGTGCCGTGGTTTCCGTCGGCAGATCCGCGCTTCGGCGACTGGGCGGACTGCGCCCGCACGCCGGCCGCCGAAACCCATAACGGGGTGTCGGTCGTCCATCCGCGCTATCTGCTGCCGCCCAAGGTGGGCATGAGCATCGCGCCGCTGGTGCTCGCGCTCGGGGCGCGCAAGGCGGTCGCGAAGCTGCTCGCCGACGGTTTCGATTTCGACCTCATCGACGCCCACTACTACTATCCGGACGGTATCGCGGCGGCCCTGCTGGCGACGTGGTTCGACAAGCCCTTCGTTGTCACCGCGCGGGGAACCGACCTCAACCTGATTCCGCAGTACGCGGTGCCGCGGGCCTGGATCCGCTGGGCCGAGTCGAAGGCGGCGGGTTCGATCGGCGTGTGCAAGGCGCTGATGGACCAACTGCAGGAGCTCGGCGCGGCGCCCGAACGGACCCACGTGCTGCGCAACGGCGTGGATCTCGAGCGTTTCTCGCCCGGCGATCAGCACGCCGCGCGCGCCCGTCTCGGGCTGCCGGCGGGCCGGCTGCTGCTGTCGGTCGGCCACCTCGTCGAGCGCAAGGGGCATCACATCGCGATCGAGGCGCTGGCCGCGCTGCCGGATGTGCATCTGGCGATCGTCGGCGACGGCGAGGAGCGCGACCGTCTGCGCCAGCTCGCCGATAACCTGGGTGTGGCCGGGCGTGTGACTTTTGCCGGCGCCCGTCCGCAGACCGAACTGTCATACTGGTACCGTGCTGCGGACATTCTGGCGCTGTGCTCGAGCCGGGAAGGCTGGGCCAACGTGCTGCTCGAATCCATGGCCTGCGGAACCCCGGTTGTCGCCACGGCGATCTGGGGCACGCCGGAGGTCGTACGGGTGCGGGAGGCCGGGCGTCTGATGTCCGAGCGCTCGGCCGCCGCGCTGGTGGCCGAAGTCCGGGCGCTGTTCGGCGACTATCCGTCGCGCAGCGATGTCCGGGCCTATGCCGAGCAGTTCGATTGGGCCGAGACGACCCGCGGCCAGCTCGAGTTGTTCAAACGGATCAAGGACGGTCGTGCGGCGACCGCTTCCACTTTCACGGCGCCAGGCTGATGCGTGACATAGCGGTAACCCTGTTGTTCATCTACGGTGCGGTGCTGACCCTGCGCCGACCCTATTTCGGGGTGCTGCTGTGGGTGTGGATCGGCCTGATGAACCCGCACCGCCTCGGCTGGGGCTTCGCCTACTCGTTTCCGTTCGCGATGCTCGACGTCGTGATCATGACCATCGCGATGGTCGCCAACTCGCGTCAGGTGCGCTGGCCGGGGGGCGGGCCGCTGGCGACACTGATCCTGCTGATCGCCTGGATGGGGCTGACGACGATCCTGGCCATTCACCAGGATATCAGCATCGAGCGCTACAGCGCGGTGCTCAAGGTGCTGGTGATGACCCTGGTGTGCGCGACGGTGGTCAAGTCGCGCGAGGAGATCATCGGTCTGGT
>SSSX01000873.1 GCA_015657735.1 Zoogloeaceae bacterium | reverse complement strand
CGCGCTGACCAGCTGCGAATAGACCGACTGGAAGGTGGCCGAGGGCTGGCCGCCGGCCGCGATCAGGGTCTTGGTGGTCTGCAGGTTGCCGAACAGCACGGCGTTGCGGCTGTCGGACACGCCGCCGGTGTTGGCGCCGAGAGTGAAGGCGTCGCCGTTCGCCGGGGCGCCATCGATGGAGAACGAGGTTTCGGTGACGAAATTGCCGCTGGCGTCATTGTGGCCGATGCTGATCTGCATGCCGCTGGTGTAGGGCACCGAGCTGCCGACGGCGGTGGTGGCGGTGCCGTTGAGCGGGGTGTAAGTCAGCACCATGCCGGCGGGCAGGCCGTTGAAAGACAGGCTGTTGCTGCCGCTGCCGTAGCCGAAGGTGACGTAGCCGGACTGCAGCTTGCCGATGTTGGTGGTGTCCTTGACCACCGGCGCGGTGATGCTGGCCGAACCGGCATTGGCGCCGCCGCCTTTGAGCAGGAAGCTGTCGCCCGCGGCGAGCGTTCCGCCGACGGTGAAGCCGACGTCCTTGACGTCGGTGCCGGCGCTGTCGGCATGCCACAGGGTGATGGTCATGCCGGCGCTGTAGGGGATGCTGGTCGTCGTCGTGGGGGCGACGACGGTGCCGCCGGCGGTGGTGTAGCCGACCTTCATGCCGCTCGGCAGGCCGGCGATGTCGAGCGCGCCGGAGCCGGAATTGAAGGCGAAGGAGGTGCTGGACGCCAACAGGCTGGCGTACTTGTCGGAGTTATAAACCGTCGGGGCGGTGATGGTGGCGCTGGCGCTGCTGCTGCGGGTGGTGAGCAGGCCGTTCTGGCCGGCGGCGGTGGTCAGCGGCGCGGCGGCGGCGATCATGCGGGTGTCGGTGATCGACACGCCGATGTTGGCGGCGGCGTTGCGGGTCGGCTGGATCAGGAAGCTGTCGCCGACGGTCGAGGTGGCGGCCGGCGTGATCGTCAGACCGACGGCGGCGGCGGTCACCGAGGTGCCGTCGGACAGCCGGGTCAGCGCGTAGCCGCCGGTGGTGTCGGTGAAGGTCAGCTTGTAGTCGTCGCCGGTGAGCTTGGTGAGGTCGGCGAACTGCACGTCCGGCGAGGCGGTCAGCGCGTTGGCGTAGCGCAGCACGCCGACCGACGGCGGGGTGAAGAAGTCGGTCCCGAGGTTGCCGTTGATGTCCTGGCCGAGCTGGTGCTGGGCGTTGAAGGTGGCGCTGAGGCCGACGGCGATCAGGCCGAGCTGGTTCTGGGCGGTGTCGAGGGAGCCGGTGCGCATCGCCAGAAGGCCGCCGAGCTTGCCGCCGCCGAGCAGGGTTTCCGGGATTTCGATCGCGCCGCCGCTCTGGGTGCGGATGTCGATGGTGAGGCGGTGCGGGTCGGCGCTCGACGGCTGGGTGTCGAGCGCCGTGGCGTTGGTGCCGACCACCAGCGGCTGGCCGGTGCCGATGAAGACCGACAGCGATCCGTCGCCGCCGGCGGCGGTGGTCACGCGGGTCAGCTGGTTGAGTTCCTTGATCAGCTGGTCGCGGGTGTCGAGGAGATCGTTGGCCGGCTGGGATTCGCCGGCCTGCTGGGCCACCGAGATCTTGTGGTTCATCTCGGCGATTTCCTTGGCGTAGGTGCTGATCGCGCCGACCGTTTCCTTGATCTGGGTTTCGACGCCGGCGCGCACGTCGTTGAGACGCTCGGAGAGATTCTGGAAGCGCGCCACCAGACTCTGCGCGGTGGAGATCATCGACTGCCGCGCCGGGATGCTCGACGGGTTGGCGGCCACTTCCTGCACGCCGCCGAAGAAGGATTCCAGCGCCGGCGTGAGGCCGACGGTGGAATCGGCCAGCATGTTGTCGATCTGGCTGATCTCGGTGTTGTAGGTGTCGTATTCCTTGAAGCGCGTCTCGGCCGACAGCACCTGATTGGTCAGGAAACCGTTGTAGGCGCGCTTGACGGTATCGACCCGGGTGCCTTCGCCGAAGAAGCCGGCGCCGGTGAACAAGGCCGGGTTGGTGCTCTGGACGGTGGACTGGCGGCTGTAACCGGCGGTGCCCGCGTTCGAGATGTTGTGGCTGGTGGTGAGCAGCCCCGCCTGGGCGGCGTTGAGTCCGGTGAGTCCGATGTTGTAGAGGCTGGCACCCATGATCCGCGTCCTTGCTTCGGTGTGGTCTGCTTCACTCTAAGCAAGGACTTTGCCAGTTTTATCCGGCGGCCCGCCGGACGGCGGCAGCGACGCTCAGGCGGCCCGCGTGGTGCTCGCCGCCAGCGCGACGCGCAGGGTGTTGCCGTTGATGATGCGGGCCAGTTTGTCGGCGTAGAGCGGATCGGTGGCGTAGCCGGCCGATTGCAGGCCGCGGGCGAAGGCGGTGGCGTCGTTCTGGCCGACGACCGCCGCATAGCGCGGGTTGTCGACGATCAGCCGGGCGTAGTCGCGGAAGGACTCGGCGTACGAGCCGTAGGCGCGGAAGCGGGCGTTCTCGCGGCTGGCGCTGCCATTGACGAACTCGGTGGTGGAGGTGCTGACGGTGTCGCCGCTCCAGCGCCGGCCGGCCTTGATGTTGAAGAGGTTGTGGCTGGGGCTGCCGTCGGCGTTCTTGAGTTCGTACTTGCCCCAGCCGGTTTCGAGCGCCGCCTGGGCCACCAGAAAGCGCGCCGGGATGCCGGTGGCGCGGCTGGCCTCGACGGCCTCGGGCCACACCCGTTCGACGAAGGCCCGCGGACCGGCACCGGCCGGCATGTTCGGCAGCGCCGGCACCGCAGTTGCCGGTGCCGCCGCTGCCGCAGCGGCAGATTTTGCCGTGCCGCTTGCCGTCGGCGACACGGCGGCATCGAAGCCGCGGCGGATCGCCGTGTCGAGCGGCACCGGCCCGTCGGGCGGCGTGCCGCTGGCCGTGCCGGCGTTCATCTGACGTTCGATGACCTTGGCCAGCCCGATGCCACCCGCGCGGGTGGACAGCTGCATCGCCAGCTGCTGGTCGAGCAGCGACTGGTACATGCGCGTCTCGTCGTTGTCGAACAGGCCGCCCTTGGGCGTCGCGTCGCGCATCGACTTCAGCATCTGCTGGACGAACAGCGCTTCGAACTGGCGGGCGGCTTCCTTCGCCGCCGCCGGGGAGTTTTCCTTCGACAGGCGGCGCAGGCCGCCGAGGGTGTTCGGGTCGAGGGCGTTGATCTGGCTGAAGTCGGCCGCCATCAGATGACCTCCAGCTCGGCCCGCAGCGCGCCGCTGGCCTTCATGGCCTGCAGGATGGCGATCAGTTCGAGCGGGTTGGCGCCGACCGCGTTGAGGGCCTTGACCACGTCGGCGAGGTTGGTGCCGCCCTTGATGTTGAAGATGTTGCCGCCTTCCTGCTTGATGTCGACGCCGCCCTTGTTGGTGACCGCCGTCTGGCCGCCCGAGAAGGCGCCCGGCTGGCTGACCTGCTGCTCGTTGCTGATCGTCACCGTGAGGCTGCCGTGGGAGACGGCGCAGTTCTGCAGCGCGACCTTCTGGTTCATCACCACCGAGCCGGTGCGCGAGTTGATGATGACCCGGGCGGCCTGGACGGCCGGCGTCACGTCGATGTTTTCAAGCTTGCCGAGGAAGGCCACGCGCTGGTTGAGGTCGTCCGGCGCGCGCACCTGGATCTGCCGGCCGTCGAGGGCCTGGGCGCTGCCGGGGGCGACCGCGTTGATCGCGTCGACGACTTTCTGGGCGGTGCCGAAGTCGGTGGCGTTGAGTTCGACGAACACCGAGTCGCCCTGCCCGAGCGGGCTGGCGACGGCCCGTTCGACGGTGGCGCCGTTGGGGATGCGGCCGGCGGAAAGATGATTGACGGTGACCTTGCCGCCGGACGGCGCGGCGCCGCCGGCTCCGCTGACCGCCAGGCTGCCCTGGGCCATCGCATAGACCTGGCCGTCGGCGCCCTTCAGCGGCGTCATCAGCAGCGTGCCGCCCTTCAGCGAACGGGCGTTGCCCATCGACGAGACGGTGACGTCGATCTGTTGGCCGGGCCGGGCGAAGGCCGGCAGGCTCGAGGTGACCATCACCGCCGCGACGTTCTTGAGCTGCAGCGACTGGCCGGGCGGCAGGGTGACGCCGAGGTTGCCGAGCATGTTGATGATGCTCTGCACGGTGAACGGCGTCTGGGTGGTCTGGTCGCCGGAACCGTCGAGGCCGACGACGAGGCCGTAGCCGATCAGCTGGTTCTGGCGCACGCCGCCGATCGAGGCCAGATCCTTGAGCCGCTCGGCGGCGGCCGGCAGCGCGGCGCCCAGGCCGAGGCTGGCAACGAGGACGAGGAGGCCGGCGCGGAGACGGGAAGTCATGACGGAAATCCTCAGAACGGCATCACGGTGAGGAAGAAGCGCTGCATCCAGCCCATCGTCTGCGCTTCGTCCATGTAGCCGTTGGCCCGGTATTCGACCCGCGCGTCGGCGACCTGGGTGGATTGCACGGTGTTGGAGCCGGTCACATAAACCGGATTGACGACGCCGGAGAAGCGGATGAACTCGTTGCCCTGATTGACGGCGATCTGCTTTTCGCCGGAGACGAGCAGATTGCCGTTGGGCAGCACCTCGATGACGGTGGTGGTGATCGTGCCGGTGAAGGTGTTGTTGGCCGCCGCGTCGCCCTTGCCGCCGAACTTGCTGGCGTCGGAGGCGGTGGCGTCGAGGCTGTTGAGGCCCTTCAGCGGCAGCTTGGCGAGGGCCGTGATCGAGGCCGACAGGCTGGCGTTGCGCTCGGCGGTGGCCGACGATTTTTTGCTGGCGGCGGTCTGTTCGACCAGATTGACGGTGATCACGTCGCCGATGAAACGCGCCCGGCGATCCTCGAATAAGGGCCGCGAAAAGCTCGACTGGTAGATCGCGCCGGGCTGCGAGGCCTGCGCGGTGCGCGGTTCGGGGCGCACGCTCATCGGCTGGTGGACGGCGGTCGGCGGCGTGGCCTGCAGCGCCGCACAGCCGGCGAGGCCGGCCAGCGCGAGGGCCGCAAAAAGGGGTCGGATGGCTTTCATGATCGTTCTCCGCCGGCGCGCATCACAGCGCTGTGAGCTTGCCGAGCATGGCGTCGGAGGTGGACACGGCCTTGGAGTTGAGCTCGTAGGCGCGCTGGGTCTGGATCATCAGCACGAGTTCCTCGGCGACGTTGACGTTGGAGGTTTCGACGTAGGTCTGGTTGAGCACGCCGGCGCCGTTGGTGCCCGGCGTGTTCGGGTTGGGCGTGCCGCTGGCGGCGGTCTCGAGGTAGAGGTTCTCGCCGACGCTCTGCAGGCCACCGGGGTTCACGAAACCGGCCACCTGGATGTTGCCGATCTGCGCCGGCGCCGCCTGGTTGGGCAGGGTCACCGTCACCACGCCGTCCTTGCCGATGGTCACCGCCAGCGCATTGGTGGGAATCGTGATCGCCGGCTGCAGCGGGTAGCCGCTGGAGGTGACGATCTGGCCGTTGGCGTCTTTCTGGAAGGCGCCGTCGCGGGTGTAGGCGGTGGTGCCGTCGGGCAGCAGGATCTGGAAGAAGCCGTCGCCCTGGATCGCCACGTCGAGCGCGTTGCCGGTCTGGGTCAGGTTGCCCTGGGTGTGGATGCGCTCGGTGGCGATCGGGCGCACGCCGGTGCCGATCTGCAGGCCGGAGGGAATCGTCGTCTGCTGGGTGGACTGGGCGCCGGGCTGACGCAGGTTCTGGTACAGCAGATCCTCGAACACCGCCCGCGACCGCTTGAAGCCGTTGGTGGACACGTTGGCGAGGTTGTTGGAGATGACGTCGAGCTGGGTCTGCTGGGCGTCGAGGCCGGTGCGGGCAATCCAGAGGGAGCGGATCATTGCGGGCTCCTGAGAGTCGGCGTCGCCGGCTGCGGCGACGAGGTTGACCGCCTCATGGGCGGCAGGGTCATCCTATCCTCAGCAAGTCCCGTTCCAGCCGCCGAGTAAGTGGGCAAAAGGCCGTCAATTTGCCGCCGGGCGGGGGTCGGGCGGCAAGGGCTGCGGCCGGGAAGGAAAATATTGCCGGCGGGCGGCCGGTCTGTCCGTTGGCTCTCCGGCGGGCGAATGAATTCGCACCCACGGCGTGCAAGAAAAAACCGGCCTGGCGGCCGGTCATCGCAAACGGGTGCCTGACGCCGACGCCCGGGGAGGTCAGGCCACCCAGCCTCAGGACTTGCTCATCAGCTGGCTGCTGGCGCTGCGGTCCATTTCCTGGGCGGTGGACAGCATCTTGGTCTGCATCTCGTACTGGCGGGCAAGGGAGATCATCGACACCATCTGTTCGACGACATTGACGTTGCTGCCTTCGAGGTAGCCGGAGGCGACGCGGACGGCAGGATCTGCCGTTGCGGCGGTGCCGCCGGCAAGGCGGAAATAGCCGTCGCCGCCGCGGCGCAGGTCGGCCTCGGGCGGATTCACGAGCTTGAGCTGGTCGACGGTGCTGGTGGTGTTGCGGGCGCCGCTGCGCGGCACGGTGGAAAGTGTGCCGTCGCTGCCGACCACCACTTCGACATCCGGCGGCAGCGTGATCGGGCCGCCGCTGCCGAGCACCGGCAGGCCGCTGCGGGTCTGCAGGATGCCGTTGGCGCTGACCTCGAAGTTGCCGTTGCGGGTGTAGCCCTCGGTGCCGTCGGGCATCTGCACCGCGAACCAGCCCTTGCCGCTCACGGCCATGTCGAGCGGCCGGTTGGTGTGCTGCAGCGGGCCGCTGGCGTAGTCGTCGGCCACGCTGGCGTCGACGACGAAGGCGCGGGTCGGCATCGGCGCGTTCTGCACCGGCACCGCGCGCAGCTTGTGCAGTTCGGCCTTGAAGCCGGTGCTGGTGGCGTTGGCGAGGTTGTGGGCGACCGCCGCCTCCTGCCCCATCGTGGCGGAGGCGCCGGTCATCGCGGTGTAGATCAGGCGGTCCATGGCATCGGTCCGGTGTCGGGTTGGCGGGGTGCCTTGCGTTGCAGCAAGAAGCGGGCCCGTTCAGCCCTCACCCGGCGGCGCTTAACGCAGGTTCACCAGCGTCTGCAGGATCTGGTCCTGGGTCTTGATCGACTGGGCGTTGGCCTGGTAGGCGCGCTGCTGGGTGATCATGTTGACCAGCTCGGAGGTGAGGTCGACGTTCGAATCTTCGACCGCCGCCGACTGCAGCACGCCGAGGCTGCCGGTGCCGGGGGCGTTGGGCTGTTCGGGGCCGGAGGCGTTGGTCACCGCCCACTGGTTGCCGCCGAGCGACTGCAGACCGTTGGGGTTCTGGAACGAGGCCAGCCACACCTGCCCCATCACGCGCGACTGGCCGTTGCTGAAGTTGCCCTGGATGGTGCCGTCGGCATCGACGGTGAGGCCGGACAGCTTGCCGGTGGTGTAGCCGTCCTGCTTGAGCTGGTTGACACCGTAGCTGTTGCCGAACTGGGTCGAGCCGGCCAGATCGACGGTGAAGCTGAGCGGCACCAGGGCACCGGTGGCGATGGTGTAGGAGTTGGTGAAGGAGGTCGGCGTCTGCAGCACGCCGTTGGCGTCGAAGCTGACGGTGTTGGGGGTATGCACGCCGGTGACCGGGTTGATCTCGGGCGGGAAGCCGCCGTCGAGGCTGGTGTAGACGTCCCAGATGTTGGACTGGGCGGTCTTCACGAAGTACAGCGACTGG
Source organism: Zoogloeaceae bacterium (assembly GCA_015657735.1). Classification (GTDB taxonomy): domain Bacteria; phylum Pseudomonadota; class Gammaproteobacteria; order Burkholderiales; family Rhodocyclaceae; genus Zoogloea. The sequence goes on along the minus strand of SSSX01000873.1, from coordinate 241 downwards.
GTGTGGGCGTTGCCGAGGGTGTCGTACACGGTCTGCGAGGTGGTGCTGGTGTAGCTGGTCGGGTCGGTGGTGCTGAACGCCGCGTTGGTGGCGGTGGCCGTGGTGGCGGGAATCTTCAGCCCGGCGGCGGCGGTGCCGGTGACGGTGACGTCGGACAGGCGGCCGCTGCGCGTCGACGCGAAGTTGATGACGCCGGTACTGTCGCTGGCGACCTTGATGCGGTCTTTCAGCGCGGTCTTGT
>SSSX01000872.1 GCA_015657735.1 Zoogloeaceae bacterium | reverse complement strand
CAACTGGCAATGCCGCCTGCCGGATTTTCCCTATCAGGGCGACGATCCCAAGGGCTTCATGCTCAAGGACCAGATCGTCGATTACGTCGAAGCCTTCGCCCGCAAGGTGGCGCCGCCGATCCTTGAGGGCGTGACCGTGCAGCAGGTGTCGCGCCGCCTCGACGGACATTTCGACGTGGTGACGAGCGCCGGCGCCTTCACCGCCGAACATGTCGTGGTGGCCACCGGCGGCTATGACATCCCCCTCGTTCCGGAGTACGCCCACAGCCTGCCGCGTCACATCACCCAAGTCCATTCGGCGGACTATCGCAATCCCGAATCGCTGCCCGACGGCGAGGTGCTGGTGGTGGGGTCGGGGCAATCGGGCGTCCAGATCATGGAGGATCTGGTGATTGCCGGTCGCCGGGTGCATCTGTGCGTCGGACCGGCACCGCGCGCACCGCGCCTGTACCGCGGCCGCGAGGTGACCGAATGGCTGATGGAGATGGGCTACTACAACTCCACCGTCGACACCCATCCCCTCGGCGTGAAGGCGCGCGAATCCACCAACCACTACTTCAGCGGGCGCGACGGCGGCCACGAAATCGACCTGCGCAAGTTTGCGCGCGCCGGCGTGCGTCTCTACGGCAGCATGGCCAACATCGTCGGCAGCCGCGTTGAGTTTGTGCCGGATCTGACCCGCAATCTCGACGACGCGGACAAGGTCTACGTGAGCATCCGCAACGACATCGACACCTACATTGCCAAGGCCGGCATCGACGCGCCGGAGGCGGCGCCGTTCGAGAAGGTGTGGGCGCCGGACACCGACCCGGTCGCCGTCGACTGCGCGGCGGCGGGCATCACCACCATCGTCTGGGCGACCGGTTTCCGCCCCGACTACAGCTGGATTCACCTGCCGGCCTTCGACGGACGCGGGCGTCCCGAGTACCGGCGCGGCGTCTCCTCCGTCGAGGGACTGTACTTCCTGGGTCTGCCGTGGCTGCACACCTGGGGCTCCGGTCGCTTCCTGGGCATTGCCGACGACGCCCAGCACCTTGCGACGGTCATTTCGGCCCGACTGGCGACGCGGTGCGGAACCGAAGGCGTTCCGGTGGCGGCATGAACCGCGCCGCCGGCTCGACGCTTGCGGCGGCGCATGTGGCCCCGGATTCGGGCCGGGCGGCGCCCGCGCCCGGCCGTCCGGGCCTCGCCGGCGGGTGCCGGATCGGCATGCCGCAGCTGACCGTCAACGGACTGTCGGAGCGCTGGCTCTTCGCCGAGTGCGGCGATCGTCACTGGCGGCTGCTGGCCCACGCGGCGGGCCGGGCCGTGACGGGCCTGCGCGATGCGCGCGAGCGCCGGGTCTATCCGGCCTTTCGTGCGCTGCGGTTGCGGCAGGCCAGTCTGGATGGCGTCCGTGAGGACGACTGGCTGGAGATCGGCAGCACCCTGGGGCGGGTCAGCCGTACCCAGTTCTTCAGCAAGCACGTGGTGACGGTGCGCGGGCGCCTGTGCGCGGTGGTCGAGATGCTGTCGGTGTTCGTGGCGCGCGATGAAAGCGGCGTGAATCGTACGGCGTCGAGGAGTCAGGTGCCCGGTCTGCTGTGCGAGGCGGCGTCGGAAGAAGGCATGCACTTCGCCCAGCGCGCGCGGATGCCGCTCGATTTGCGGGCCGGGATGCCCGGCACGGGGGCGCGCCAGACGCACGGCTACGCGCCGCTCGGACTGCGGCCGTGTCCTTCGCTGCATTTCAACGGCGTCGGCTTTCTCTACTTTGCCGCCTTTCACGAGCTGTGCGATCAGGCCGAATGGGGCTGGTTCGGGCCCGAGCCGGCGCGGATGGCGAGCAGCGAACGGCACCTCCTGTTTCACGGCAACCTCGACATCGGCGATGCCGTGGCGGTGCAGCTGGCCGACTTCGAGCGGCGTCCGGGGCAGTTGCATCACCATGCGCAGATCGTCCGCAAGGACGATCAGAAGGTGATCGCCGACGTCGTGACCCGGCGTCGCGACACGCTGCGCGCCTCACCCGACGCGGACGCCGTCTGCAAACTGGTGGTTCGGTAGCGGCGCGCCCGGCTCGCCTCCCGTCACGCCCGCCGCCAGGCCGTTTCGCCCAGCACGTGGGTGGCGACGATGCAGCGTTCGTCGCCGAGGATCATCAGCGCGAACAGGCGTTCGGCGAGGCTCCGGCAGCGTTCGAGGCGCCACGCGAGTTCGGGGGTGGCGCTCCAGTCGAGGACGACGAAGTCGGCTTCGCGGCCGGGCTGGAAGTTGCCGATGAAGTCGTCGAGGTAGAGCGCGCGGGCGCCGCCGAGGGTGGCGAGGTAGAAGCCGCGCAGCGCCGACAGCGGGGTGCCGCAGGCCTGGCCGACGGCATGCGCGGCGGCGAGGGTGCGCAGGGAGCTGAAACCGGTGCCGGCGCCGACGTCGGAGGCGAGGCCGACGCGGATGCCGGCGGCGCTGCTGGCGGCGTGGTCGAAGAAGCCGCTGCCGAGGAACAGGTTGGAGCTGGGGCAGAAGGCGACGGCGCTGCCGCTGGCGGCGAGGCGGCGGCGCTGTTCGTCGTCGAGGTGGATGCAGTGGGCGTGGATCGCCCGCGGGCCGAGCAGCCCGAAATGGGCATACACGTCGAGATAGTCGCGCCGTTCGGGGAAGAGGCTGGCGATCCACGCGATCTCGGCCGGATTCTCGGCCAGATGGCTCTGCAGATGCAGGTCGGGCCGCGAGGCGAAGAGTTCGCCGGCGCGGCGCAGCTGGTCGGCGGTCGAGGTGGCCGCGAAGCGCGGCGTGATGCTGTAGCGCAGGCGGCCGTGGCCGTGCCAGCGTTCGATCAGCGCGCGGCTGTCGCGGTCGCCGCTGGCGGCGGTGTCGCGCAGCGCGTCGGGGCAGTGGCAGTCCATCAGCACCTTGCCGCACAGCATGCGCAGATTGCGCGCGGCGGCGGCGGCGAAGAAGGCGTCGGCCGAGTGGGCGTGCACGGTGGCGAACACCGAGGCGGTGGTGGTGCCGTGGGCGAGCAGGCGGCCGACGACGAATTCGGCGCTGCGCGTGGCTTCGGCCGGATCGGCGAAGCGCGCTTCGGCGGGAAAGGTGTGCTCGTTGAGCCAGTCGAGCAGCTGGTGGCTGAAGGCGCCGACGATGCCGGCCTGCGGGTAGTGCAGATGGGTGTCGATGAAGCCCGGCAGCACCAGCCGGCCGCGGTGGTCGTCGATGGTGGCGCTGCTGCGGACGTCCGCCGGCAGCGCGGCGGTCAACGTGTCCCACGGCCCGGCGGCGCGGATGTGGCCGTCCTCGATCCACAGTCCGCCGTCGTCGAAGAACTGCCAGGCGGCCGGATCGTCGGCGGGGCCGGGGTCGGCGAGGAAGTGCAGGATCTGGCCGCGGACGAGGCGCTGCGACGGCGGCTTCATTGCGGGCGGGGCAGCGACGACAGCGGCGGGGCGTCGGGGCCGGGGTGGGAGGCCTGGCGGATCGCGGCGCGGGTTTCGCGGACCTGCAGCAGCTGGGCCGCGACCGAGGCGGCGATGGCCGCCGGCTGCTTGCTCTGGATGCCGGCGACGCCGATCGGGCAGGTCAGGTCGTCGAGGCGTTCGGGCGGCAGGCCGCGGGCGGTGAGCTGGCGGCTGAAGCTGTTGCGCTTGGAGGTCGAGCCGATCAGGCCGAACCAGGCGAAATCCTGCCGCGCGAAGATCGCCGCGCAGATTTCGAAGTCGAGTGCGTGGCTGTGGGTCATCACCAGGAAATAGCTGCCCGGCGGGGCGTCGCGCACTTCGGCGGTCGGCGTGTCGGTGACGACGCGCTCGACGTTGCCGGGGACCTCGTTCGGGAACAGGTATTCGCGGCCGTCCACCCAGCTGATGCGCGCGCCGAGCGGCGCCAGCGCGCGGACGATGGCGCTGCCGGTGTGGCCGGCGCCGAACACGTACACCGGGAAGTCGTCGGCGCCGACGGTGTGGGTGAAGGTCCACCGGTTGCCGCTGACCTGCAGCCGGGTGCCGTCGTCGACCGGCGGCGGGTCGAGCAGCTGCCAGCGCGAGGCGAGGTCGTCGCTGGCGAGCCGGCGGGCCAGCGCCTGACCGTCGGCGACGGCGTCGGCGCGGGCCTGCCAGTCGGCGGCGTGGCGCGCTTCGATGCGTTCGGCGATCAGCCAGACGATGCCGCCGCAGCACTGGCCGAGCGACGGGCCGAGGGCGAAGCGCAGCAGGCGCGGCGGCCCGTCGACGCCGAGCAGCGAGTGGGCGGCGCTGGCGGCCAGCCATTCGAGCTGGCCGCCGCCGATGCTGCCGGCTTCGTACTCGGCGGTGATGAGCATCGTCGCGCCGGCTTCGCGGGGGGCCGAGCCGACGGTGTGGGCGACGCTGAGGAGCACCGCCGGGTTGCCGTTGGCGAGGGTGGCGGCGAGGGCGGGGAGCCAGTCGTTCATGGCAGCGATCCTCCGTGCAGGGCGCGCAGCACCGCCTCGGGCGTGGCGGGCGCGACGAGGGGCGGGCGGGCGCCGGGGCCGAGGGCGGCGGCCACCGCATCGCGCAGCGCGAAGAACACCGACAGGGCGAGCATCAGCGGCGGCTCGCCGACGGCTTTCGAGCGGTGGATGGCGTCTTCGGCGTTGGGCTGGTCGAACAGGCGCACGTTGAAGATGGGGGGCAGGTTGGAGGCGGCGGGAATCTTGTAGGTGGATGGCGAGTGGGTCAGCAGGCCGCCGTCGGCGCCGAACACGAGTTCCTCGCAGGTCAGCCAGCCGAGGCCCTGCATGAAGCCGCCTTCGATCTGGCCGAGATCGACCGCCGGGTTGATCGGGCGGCCGGCGTCGTGAAGGATGTCGACGCGCAGCACGCGGTGTTCGCCGGTCAGGGTGTCGATGGCGACTTCGCTCAGCGCCGCGCCGTAGGCGAAATAGTAGAACGGCCGGCCGCGCATCGTTGCCGGGTCGTAGTGGATTTTCGGGGTCTTGTAGAAGCCGGCGTCCCACAGCTGGACGCGGGCCAGCCAGGCGTCGCCGGCGACCTGCGCGAAGCCGGCCTCGAAGCCCGGCGCATGGACGCGCCCGTCGGCGAAGCGGACCTCTCCGTCGGCGAGGCCGAGCCGCCCGGCGACGAAGGCCGCGAGGCGCTGGCGGATGGCCTGGCAGGCGGCCTGGGCGGCCTTGCCGTTGAGGTCGGTGCCGCTCGAGGCGGCGGTGGCCGAGGTGTTGGGGACGCGGCTGGTGTCGGTGGCCGACAGGCGCACCGCTTCGACCGGCAGGCCGAATTCGGCGGCGACGATCTGGCGGATCTTGGTGTGCAGGCCCTGACCCATTTCGGTGCCGCCGTGGCTGATCCGCACGCTGCCGTCGGAATAGACGTGCACCAGCGCGCCGGCCTGGTTGAACGAGGTGGCGGTGAAGGCGATGCCGAACTTGACCGGGGTTAGCGCGAGGCCGCGCTTGAGGGTCGGGCTGGTGGCGTTGAAGGCGGCGACGGCGGCGCGGCGGGCGGCGTAGCCGGCGCTGTCGGCGAGACGGTCGACCAGCGGCGCGATCACGTTGTCGTCGACGGTCATGCCGTAGGGCGTGGTGTTGCGGGTGGCGTCGTAGAAATTGACGCGGCGCACGGCGAGCGGGTCGAGGCCCAGCGTGCGGGCGATGTCGTCGATCACCGATTCGATGGCGAACATGCCCTGGGGGCCGCCGAAGCCGCGGAAGGCGGTGTTGGACACCGTGT
>SSSX01000142.1 GCA_015657735.1 Zoogloeaceae bacterium | reverse complement strand
GCGACCCGCTCGACCGCCGCCCGGTGGGCATCGACGGCGGCGGCGATGGCGTCGACCTCGGCCAGCCCGCGGTCGCTGCCGCCCCCGCGGCGCAGCGCCGCGACGGCCTCGCCGATCCGCTCGCTGACCGCGGCGGTGCGCTCGGCCAGGCGCCGCACCTCGTCGGCGACGCCGGCATCTTCCGCCCCCGCCGCGCCGGCGCGGGCCGCATCGACGAGCGCGTTGAGCGCCAGCAAGCGGGTTTGCCCGGCGATGTCGCGCATCACGAGGAGCGCCCCGTCGTCGAGGGCCGTCATCACCGGCGGCGCGGCGGCAGCCGGAGGCGCACCCGCGCCGCCCGCCGCGGTCAGCCCGCCCGGCTCCGCCGGCGCGTTGGCCGCACGCGCCTGAAGCTCGACCGCCCATTCGCCGAAGGCGGCTTCGACCCGTCCCATCACGCCTGTCGAGCCGCCGATGCGGCGCGACAGCCGGCCGCCTTCGCGCAGCTGGCCGATCGCGTCGAACAGCTCGCCGAGCGGCTGGACATAGAACACCCGACTCACCAGACAGCCCGCCACGCCGACCGCCAGCCCGAGCGCCGCGCACACCCCCAGATGGGCCACCGATGGCGACAGGCCGAAAGCCAGCCCGATTCCCGCGGCGGCCAGCGCGGCGACGAAACCGATGAAAAGGGAAACGAAATAGACCTGCATGAAAGTCCGCCAGCCGGAGGGAAGAAGCGCGATCGCCCAGTCCGCCATATCGGCGATCCGCGCCCGGACTTTAAGCGCCGCCCGGCCCCGGCTACTTGGCCCCGTCGCCGCTCCGCTCGGCGAGCCGGAAGGTCACATCGACGCGATTGCCGGCGCCGCTGTAGCGAACCTCCTCGCAGACCCGCAGCAGCAACGGAATGCCGCGACCGTGACCTTTCAGCATGTCCTCGCCGGTCGGCTCGCCGCGGGCCGCGCGGACCTGCTCTTCGTGGTCGAAACCCGGCCCGGTGTCGGCACAGCCGATGTGCAGCACCGGCGACTGCTCGAGGCTCTGGCGCAGGACCAGTTCGAACTCCACGGCGCCGGCGGCCAGCCGCGCCAGCCGCCGCGAGCGTTCGTCGAGGAACACGTCCATGCCCTCCGGCCCGACCTTCAGCGACGACGACAGGCGCAGCAGTCCGTGGTCGAGCGCGTTGTTGAACAGTTCCGACAGCACGAGGAACAGCCGTCCGGCGAACGGCCGCACCCCCTCGAACTGTTCGATGGCGCCGAGGATCAGCGGCACCGCGTCGAGGCGTTTCAGATCGGTGGCGCCAAGGCGCAGCACCAGCCGCCAGTCGCTGGTGTTGAAGGGCGCCGGCGACTCGCCGAGCGGCGCGGCGGGCACCGGATTGGGCGTATCGGTGAGGGCGATGTGGGCGATCGAGATGTCGTCGCGGGGCGGCTTGCCGCCGGTGAGCCCATGGACGATCTCGGTCAGACGCGGCAGCCGCGCCGCCGCCGGCAGTCCGTCGAGCGCGCGCCCCAGACCTTCGACGCCGAGCGCCGTGCCGGCGGCATCCTCGAGTTCGATGAGGCCGTCCGAAAACAACAGCAGATGGTCGTGGGGATTGACCACGTGGGCATCGACGGTGCCGTCGAACTCGTCGTCATCGACCACCCCGAGCGGAAAGTGGTGGCGGTTGAAATGGATGCGCACGCCGCCGTCGGGCCGCACCAGCAGCGGGCCGGGGTTGCCGCCGTTCCAGACGGTGACGTAACGCTCGCGGAAATTGATCGCCACCAGGGTCGCCGCGATGAAGCGGTCGACCGGCAGCAGCGCGCGCACCTTGCTGTTGATCTCGCGGGCAATGGCGTCGATGCCGAAACCCCGCTCGGTCATCCGGTAGAACGGCGCGGTGACCGGCAGCACATTGAGCGACGCGGCCAGGCCATGGCCGGCGCCGTCCGCCAGCAGCACGTGGAGCACGTTGCCCGGCGTGCGCGCGGCGGCGATCAGATCGCCGCTGAATTCGGCGGCCGAGGCGATGAAGTGCGACACGGCGGGGTCGCCGAGGGCCTCGCGGTTGATCAGCCGCTCCATCACGAAACGCGCCAGCCGCTGCTCTTCCTCCTGGAGGCTGCGGTAGCGGGCCAGTTCGCGGTTGCG
>SSSX01000871.1 GCA_015657735.1 Zoogloeaceae bacterium | reverse complement strand
GATGGTCACGTCGGCGCCGATGCCGACGGCCGTGTGGGCGGCGTTGTTGCCGACCGTGCCGCCGCCGAGAATCACCACCCGGCCGGGCTCGACGCCCGGTACGCCGCCGAGCAGCACGCCGCGTCCGCCGTGGGATTTTTCCAGCGCTGCGGCGCCGGCCTGGATGCTCATGCGCCCTGCGACCTCGGACATCGGCGCCAGCAGCGGCAGGCCGCCGCCGGGGGCGGTGACGGTTTCGTAGGCGATGGCGGTGGCGCCGCTGGCGAGGATCGCCTCGGCCAGCGCGGGCGACGGCGCCAGGTGCAGGTAGGTGAGCAGCAGGTGGTGGGGCTTGAGGCGGGCCTGCTCGTCGCGCAGCGGCTCCTTGACCTTGACGATCATCTCGGCCGCGTCGAAGACCTCGGCGGCGCCGGCGACGATCTGCGCGCCGGCCCGTTCGTAGTCGCCGTCGCAGGCGCCGATGCCGAGTCCGGCGCCGGCCTCGACGACGACCTGATGGCCGTGGGCGACGACTTCGCGGACCGCACCGGGGGTCAGGCCGACCCGGTGCTCGTGGTTCTTGGTTTCCCTGGGAACGCCGATTTTCATGATCTTCTCCGTGACTGGGTGGGCCCTGCTGCGGATGAGAGCGATGCGGCGGGCTGCGGGTTCCGCCATTCTGTCAATTACGGTGCCGGGCCGGCGATACTTGCGCAATGACATACAACAATAACGACGAAAATTTCTGGCGCGATGAGGCGGGAACGCTGCACCGGCCCCACGCCGGGCCGGCGCGCATCGTGTCGCTGGTGCCGTCGCTGACCGAACTGGTCTGCGACCTCGGTCTGGCCGGTGCACTGGTCGGACGCACCGGCTTTTGCGTGCATCCGAAGGCGACGCTGAAGTCGATACCCAAAGTGGGTGGCACCAAGGATGTCAAGCTCGACCGCCTGCGCGAGCTGGCTCCGACCCACGTGATCGTCAATATCGACGAGAACCGCCGCGAGTGCGTCGACGAGATCGCCGCCTGGGTGCCGCACGTGATCGTCACCCACCCGTGCCGGCCGGAGGACAACATCGCGGTGTATCGCCTGCTGGGCGGCATTTTCGGGCGTTCGGCCGAGGCGGCGCGGCTGGAGGCCGACCTGGTGCAGGCGCTGGCCGCGGCCCGCGCGGTGGGCGACAGCCTGCCCCGCGAGAAGGTGCTGTACCTGATCTGGCGCGAGCCGTGGATGACGGTGGCGCGCAGCACCTACATCGCGGCGACGCTGGCGAGCGTCGGCTGGGACACGCTGCCGGCGGTGGACGCGCCGCGCTATCCGGAGTTCGGCTGGGATGCGGGCTGGCTGGCGGACGTCGAGCGGGTGTTGCTGTCGTCGGAGCCCTACCGTTTCACGGAGGCGCATCTGGCCGAGGTGGAGCGTGCCGCCGGCCGGCCGGCGGCGCTGATCGACGGCGAAATGGCCTCGTGGTACGGCAGCCGGGCGGCGGCGGGCTTGCGCTATCTGGCCGCGCTGCGGCGGTCGCTGGCACGGCCATGAAAAACGCCCACCGTCGGAGTGGGCGTCGGGCGTGGCGGGCGATGGGGTCAGCCCGGCTGGCGCAAGACCTGATGGGGTGCCGGGATCGGCCAGCCGTTGGCGCCGCCGACTTCGGAGAGGGCCTTGTTGGTGTCGAAGTAAACCTGCCAGTAGTGGTCGTTGTGGCAGTAGGGGCGAACGACCAGCTTGCTGCCGGCGGCGTTGAATTCAAGAATTTCCACGTCCGGCGCCGGCTCGGCGAGCACGTTGGGAATCTGCGTGAGGCGGGCCCGGATCAACTCCATCGCCTGCTGCGGATCGACGCCGTGGGCGAGCTGGGCGGTGAGGTCGACGCGGCGCGACGGGTTGACGCTGTAATTGACGATGTTGTCGGAGAACAGCTTGTTGTTGCCGATGGTCGTGCGCACGTTGTCGGGCTGATCGATGGTGGTCGCGAACAGGCCGATCTCCTTGACCGTGCCGGTCACGCCGGCGCCGCTGATGAAGTCGCCGACCTTGAACGGGCGCAGGATGATCAGGAAGGCGCCGG
>SSSX01000870.1 GCA_015657735.1 Zoogloeaceae bacterium | reverse complement strand
TACGGCATGGCCATCGCGCTGTTCCGGCTGGCCTTCCTGGTCATGCTCGAACGCACGCTGACCGGCTTCATGAAGGCCGCCTTCCAGGCGCAGATCCTGCGCCACCCGCTGCTCGACATGGCGATCAAGCTGCTCGGCCTGCTGCTGGTCATCGGTTTTGCCCTGCCCGGGTGGTTGACCGCAGCGGTCTCGCTGGCCCTGGCCGTCCTGCTCGCCGTCCGCTTCTTCTACTGGAAGCCGCAGCTGGCCCTAACTCGAATCGACATCGGCATCATGTACGTCGGCTACCTGGCCATCGTCGGCCAGCTGCTGATCGAAGCGCTCGGCCAGGTCGTCGATTTCGTCTGGGTCGGCTCGGTTTCCGTGCACCTGTTCACCTTCGGCGCCATGGGCGCGGTGATCCCGGCCATGATCATCCGCATCTCGAAAGGCCACACCGGGCGCAAGGTGGTCTTCGACGGCGTCGACCGGGCGGTGCTCTACATCATGCTGCTGGCGCTGGTCGTCCGCGTCGTGCTGCCGCAACTGGCGCCAGCCGCCTACCTGGGCTGGATCCACCTGGCGGCGACCTGCTGGCTGCTCGCCTTCGCCATCCTCGCCTGGCGCGTCGTCCCCATGCTGCTGCGGCCGCGCCTCGACGGCCGCGAGCACTGAGCGCCTGTGAAATATTTGTTCACACCCGCTCCCCGCGCCCAAATAATTCACAGGCTCTGATCAGAGAACCGCCTCGAACAGTTCGAGCTGCGGCGGGCCGAGGTAGAAGTCGCGCGGCGACTGGCCGGCCGCCATGTGCGCCTTGCGGAAGGCGTCGGACTGCGTCCACGCGGCGAAGGCCTGCTCGGATTCCCAGACGGTGTGCGAGGCGAACAGCGTGCGCTCGGCCGTGGTGTCGCCGCGCAGCAGGTTGAAGGAGACGAAGCCCGGCACCTCGCTCAGGTAGCTGTTGCGGTTGCGCCAGTGGGCGACGAAAGCGTCCTCCTGGCCGGGGGCGATGCGAAAGCGATTCATGGCGAGAAACATCGGATTTCCTTTTCGAACGGTCGTTGAAAAAACTGCGCATGCTTGTTGCTTGAATGGCGCCACCGCCACCACCTGCACCCCGACATGATCGCATTCGACGAAGACGACAAACTCGATTTCGGCCACCTGCCGCCGGCCGTAGACCACCTGCTGCACCAAGGCGTGGCCGCCCATTTCGCCGACCCGGCGCTGGCCGAGCGCCATTTCCTCGCCGCCCTGGCCCTGGCGCCGGACACCCTGCCGGCGCACCGCTGCCTGGTCAAACACTACAACCGCTGTCGGCAATTCGACAAGGCCCTGCCCGCCGCCCGCCAGGCCGGGCTGCCGGCAGACTGGCTGCTCTGGCAATAGGCGCCGGGCAGCGCGTTGGCCGCCCTCAAGGGGCTGGCCTTCATCGAGCTGCGCCTGGGCCGGCCGGAGCGTGCCGAGGCGGCGATCAGGCGGGTGCTGGCGCTCGACCCGGAAGATGGCGTCGGCGGCTCGGTGATCGCCGCGTTGATCGACGAGACGCTGCTGATGGCCTGATTTTGGCGCCTTTTTCCGGTTGACCGCGGCATCGCTGCGGT